>JAEZXM010000079.1 GCA_023419875.1 Pseudomonadota bacterium
CTGGTACACCACCCGCCAGCTCGACTACTCCGGCGCGAGCGGCGGGCTCCGGACGTACGACGCCAAGGGCATCTTCGTCCCCGTGGGCAGGCTGGAGATCTACCCGGCCGCCATCGCCGGCGTGTCCTCGAGGCTCGTCGCCGGCATCGGGGTCCGGGCGGAGTACGGCCGGTCCTTCGGGCTGAAGGTGGAGCCGCCGGCCGGCTTCACCGAGGGGAGCCACGAGGGGACCCTCACCTCGCTGCGGCTCGGGCTCGTCTGGCGCGTTCTGCCGATGGCCGGCTCGCGCTTCACCCTCGCGCCGTCGATCGGGTACCGCAGCCTCGAGCTCACGACCGCGGAGAAGGGCGGCGTGGAGATCGACGGCCTCCCCGACGCGAAGCTCTCCGGCTACGAGGCGCGCGTCGACCTGGAGGCGCCGGTGGGCGGCCTGACGCTCGTCGCCGGCGGCGGGTACACGTTGTGGACGACCGCGGAGGAGCTGGTGGAGGGGGACGGGTTCTTCGGGAGCGGCTCGGCGCGCGGGATCGAGGTCGAGGGTGGCGTGCAGCTCCGGATCCTGAGGTCGATCTCGGTCCGGGCCGTCGTGGTCTACGACTCCACCTCGTACTCCAGCCTGGACGACCCCGCCGGCGCCTTCGACGCGAGCGGAGCGACCGACAAGTACTTCGGCGGCCGGGCGACGGTGCGGGCGGAGTGGTGAGGAGAGGCTTCGGGCCTCGGGCCCCAGGCGGCGACGCGTTCCCGAGGCCTGAAGCCTGAGGCCCGGGATCAGTCACCGCTCTTCGTCCGCACCCTCAGCCCGAACCCCGGAAGGCCGGCGCACTCGCGCCGGCCCAGGTTCGCCTCGAGCGTCAGGCTCGGTCGCCTCACCGTGAACACGGTCCCGCGTCGCTCGACCGCCGGCCAGCGGGCGGCGATCTCGTCCCGGTACTTCCGCCGGAGCGCGAGCAGGCGTCGGTAGTGATCGCGCAGCTCGCCGTGGCGGCCGTCGCGCCGGTGCGCGAGGCGCGAGCGGCGGAAGGTCTCCTCGGCCTGGGGGTCCGGGACGCGGTCCCCGACGTCCGAGATGTGCTCGCCCCTGCGGCCCTCCGAGACCGCCTTCGCGAGCGCCGGATCGCCGTGGCTCGTGAAGTAGAGGAACGGGTTCTGCTCTCCGTACTCCTCGCCCATGAAGAGGAGCGGCAGCGCCGACCCGAGCAGGACGAGGGAGGAGATCGGGGCGAGCGCATCCCACGGCACGAGGGTGGAGAGCCGCTCTCCCAGCGGGCGGTTCCCGACCTGGTCGTGGTTCTGATCGCACACCACGAAGCGGGAGGGGGCGAGCCCGGCCGACGACGTTCCACGCGGACCCCGGTGGTAGGCCGAGTCTTCGCCCTGGTAGACGAACCCCTGCGAGAGAGCGCGGGTCAGCTGGTCGGGGTCCCCGAAGTCGGCCAGGAAACGCCAGCGCTCGCCGGTGACGAACGCGTGGAGGGCGTGATGGAGGTCGTCCGCCCAGACAGCCGCGCATCCCCAGCCCGCGGGCGGCGGCTCGAGGACCATCCGGTCGTTCCGCTCGTCCTCGGCGATCACGTGGACGCGGCGACCGGTTCGCGCCGCCTCGGCCGCCACCTCGCGGACGACCTCGGCCACGAGGTGCTCGCGGCTGTCGTCCGCGATGGCGTGGGTGGCGTCGAGGCGGAGCGCGTCCACCCGGAAGTCCCGGACCCACTGGAGCGCCGCGCCGGCGAAGAACGCGCGCACCGGGCCCGCACCCGGGCCGTCGAAGTCGAGGCCGTCGCCCCACGGGGAGCGGTGACGGTTCGTCAAGTAGGGGCCGAAGGCGGCGGTGTAGTTGCCCTCCGGCCCGAGGTGGTTGTGGACCACATCCAGGCAGACGGCGAGCCCGAGCGCGTGGGCACGGTCCACGAACCGCTGGAGGGCGGCCGGCCCCCCGTACGTCTCGTGCACCGCCCAGGGCTGGACGCCGTCGTACCCCCAGTTTCGTGTGCCCGGGAACGGCTGGACCGGCATGAGCTCCACGCATGTCACCCCGAGGTCCGCGAGGTCCGGGAGGCGTTCGGCCGCGGCGTCCAGGGTCCCCTCGGCGGTGAAGGTCCCCACGTGCAGCTCGTAGAAGACCAGGTCCTCCTGCGGCACCCCCGGGGCGGAGGTCCTCCAGGCGTGGAGCCGGGGGTCGAACACCTGCGACGGACCGTGAACTCCGTCCGGCTGCCGGCGCGACGCGGGGTCGGGGCGGAGCGATCCGTCGGGCAACGCGAGCTGGTAGCGGGTGCCGTGTCCGGCCCCCGGCACCAGGACCTCGAATCCGCCGTCCTTCCCCTTCCGCATCGGGTGGTCCACCCCCTCCACCCTCAGCGAGAGCCGGTCCAGGCCTGGAGCCCAGACCCGAAACCAGACCCCGCCGTCCATCACCTCGGTCCCGTGCCGGAACATCGCCTCATCATGGAAACGCCGCAGCCCTGCCAGCCTGCTCGCCTGTCCTCCCCTGCGGCAGGACGGGCGCCCCGACCGGAACTCGGCCGCCCCGCGACACCCCGTCACCCCC
The DNA here is from genome assembly GCA_023419875.1 of Pseudomonadota bacterium. Classification (GTDB taxonomy): domain Bacteria; phylum Myxococcota; class Myxococcia; order Myxococcales; family Anaeromyxobacteraceae; genus Anaeromyxobacter. Next base: position 2,552 of record JAEZXM010000079.1, read on the forward strand.
CCGACGAGGCCGGTGGTCGCTTTGGGCGTGCTAGCCTCGCTGTTTCCGGTGTCGGCAGCAAAACGACGACGAGGCCTCCTCGCGGAGCCAAGGACGTGACGGATGACTAGCGAGCGCCCCACCAACAACCCCCATCTCCTCTCCTGGGTCGAGGAATCGGCCAAGCTCCTGAAGCCTGACCGCGTCGTGTGGTGCGACGGCTCCAAGGCGGAGTTCGATCGCCTCATGAAGGAAGCGATCGCCGCCGGCACCTTCATCGCGCTCGACCCCGTGAAGTGGCCGGGCTGCTACTTCCACCATTCGAACCCGAACGACGTCGCCCGGGTCGAGCACCTCACCTTCATCTGCACGCCGACCAAGGAGGAGGCGGGCCCGACCAACAACTGGATGGCCCCCGCCGAGGCGAAGAAGCTCCTCACCGGGCTCTACGACGGCGCCATGAAGGGACGGACGATGTACGTCGTCCCCTACGTGATGGGCCCGGCCGCCTCGCCGTTTGCCAAGGTCGGCATCGAGCTCACCGACTCGATCTACGTGGTCCTCTCGATGGGCATCATGACGCGCATGGGCAAGATGGCGCTCGACCGGCTCGGCCCGTCCGCGGAGTTCAATCGCGGCCTGCACTCGGTCCGCGATTGCAGCCCCGACCGCCGCTACATCTGCCACTTCCCGCAGGAGAACGCGATCTGGTCGGTCGGCTCCGGTTACGGCGGGAACGCGCTCCTCGGCAAGAAGTGCCTCGCCCTCCGGATCGCGAGCTACCTGGCGCGGAACGAGGGCTGGCTCGCCGAGCACATGCTCATCCTCGAGGCGGAGTCGCCCAGGGGCGAGAAGCGGTACGTCGCGGCGGCGTTCCCGTCGGCGTGCGGCAAGACCAACTTCGCCATGATGATCCCGCCCGACGCCTTCCCCGGCTGGAAGGTCCGCACGGTCGGCGACGACATCGCCTGGATGCGCGTGGGCGAGGACGGCCGGCTCTGGGCGGTGAACCCGGAGAACGGCTACTTCGGCGTCGCCCCGGGCACGAACCGCAAGACCAACCCCAATGCCATGGACACGGTGAAGCGGGACTCGTTCTTCACCAACGTCGGCCGCACCGCCGACGGCGACGTCTGGTGGGAAGGGATGGACAGCGAGGCGCCCGCGGAGTGCTTCGACTGGAAGAACACGCCCTGGAAGAAGGGCTCGACCGAGAAGATCGCCCACCCCAACAGCCGCTTCACCGCTCCCGCCCGGAACAACCCCGCCCTCTCCGCCGCGGTCGAGGACCCGAAGGGCGTCCCGATCTCGGCCATCCTCTTCGGAGGGCGCCGGTCCACCACCGTCCCGCTCGTGCTCGAGGCGTTCAACTGGACGCACGGCGTGTACCTGGGCGCGACCATGGGCTCCGAGACCACGGCGGCGGCGGTCGGTCTGAAGGAGGGCGTGCGGCGCGACCCGATGGCCATGCTGCCCTTCTGCGGCTACGACGCGGGCACCTACCTCGGCCACTGGCTGGACATGCAGCAGCGCATCCCGAACCCGCCCAAGCTCTACATGGTCAACTGGTTCCGGAAGAGCGCCGAGGGCAAGTTCCTCTGGCCCGGCTTCGGCGACAACATGCGGGTCCTGAAGTGGATCCTCGACCGCTGCGACGGCCGGGTGGGCGCGCAGGAGACGCTGCTCGGCTACACGCCGCGCGAGGGCGACCTCGAGCTCAAGGGCATCGATGCCTCCGCCGAGGCCGTCGCCGCCGCGACGCGGATCGACCTCGGCGAGTGGGAGGAGGAGCTGTCCTCGCAGGCCGAGTGGTTCGAGAAGCTCGGCGCGACGCTCCCCCGCCCGCTCGCGCTGCAGCGCGAGCTCTTGCTCGAGCGGGTGCGGGCGGCGCGGAAGGTGGGGTAGAGCAGCCCTGCCCTTCGACTCCGTTCACCTTGAGCCTGTCGAAGGGCTCAGGGCGATCGGGATTTCCTTTCTGCCGTTCGTCCTGAGCGTAGCAGCCGCAAAGCGGCTGCGGCGTCGAAGGACGAATACACTCCCTGCATGTGCACCCTCGTCCTCGGGTTCCAGCTCGACCGGCGCTGGCCGGTCGTCGTCGCCGCGAACCGGGACGAGCACCTCGAACGGCCCTCCGAGGGCTGGGCGCTCCGCGGGGGAGAAGAGCCGCTGCGCAGCTCGGAATCGGTCTTCGAGCGGAGGTCCGGCTTTGCTGGATCGGAGCGAGCAGGGGGGACTGGGGGGGCCTCCGGCCCCCCCAGCAAGATCGCCGCCCCCCTCGATCTCCAGGCCGGCGGGACGTGGATGGGCGTCTCGGGGCGCGGGGTGTTCGCCGGGGTGACGAACCACTTCGTCCGGCTCGGCTGGGCGCCGGATCCCGCGCGCCGCTCGCGTGGCGAGCTCGTCCCGCTGGCGCTCTCGGCGCCGGACGCGGCGGCGGCAGCGGAGCAGCTCGCCCCGCTCGATGCGGCGGCGTGGAACCCGTTCCACCTCGTCGTCGCCGACGCGGCGGCCGCGTTCCTCTGGTGGTACGACGGCGAGGAGCAGGGGCTCGCGCCGCTCGACCCGGGGCTGCACGTCGTCACCGAGCGCGATCGCGAGGGGCGCGGAGCGCGGGCCGAGCGGATCCGGGCCCGATGGCCCGCCGATCCGTCGCTGCCGCGACTCCGCGAGCTGCTCGTCCACCACGGCGACTCCGGCGACGGCAGCGGGGGGATGGACGCGCTGCTCCGGACCCTCGATCGCGGCGACGCCACCTGCATCCACGGCGACCCGATCTACGGCACCCGCTCCTCGGCGATCCTCCGGCTCGCGCCCGACCTCGCCGCGAGCGAGCTGTTCGCGGCGGAGTCCCGGCCGTGCACCGCGCCGCACGAGGATCGCTCGGAGCTGCTCGTCGCCCTCGCACGCCCTGCTCCGGGGGAACCGGGCCCGGGGTGAGCGGCCTCGCGCCCCGCATGTTATGGAGCAGCCATGGGACTGCTCGATCGAATCCAGTTCAAGAAGCCCGGCGCCGAGCCGCCCGAGTCCATCGACGTCCTCGCCGACGGCGCCGTCCGGATCCGCTGGCCCGGCGGGCCGGAGGTGACGGTGCCGGCGGTCCGGATGCGCGATCACTGCCCGTGCGCCGGCTGCATCGAGGAAGGGACCGGCCGCAAGCTCCTCGATCCGGCCACGATCCCGGCGGACATCCACCCGCTCCGGGTCACTGCGGTCGGCTCCTACGCGGTCCAGTTCCACTGGTCCGACGGCCACTCCACCGGGATCTACTCCTGGGAGACGCTCCGGCGCGCGTGCGGGCTGTAGGCCGGGCCACCCGCCGCGCTACACCAGGCTCCGCACGGGCGCCGCCACCGGGATGTGCCCGTTGGAGGACGGCGCGTGGCCGTTCCGCGATCCGCCGAAGCGGAGCCCGACCGGGCTCCCGCCACCGCCGCGCAGCGCGTGGACCAGCAGGCGGACGGTGGTCGGGTCGGCGTGACCGGTCACGGTCTCGCGCACGAGCACGTCCACCGCCCCGCGGGCGTCGAACGGGCTCGAGCGGTACGGGCGCGGCTGCGTGAGCGCGCAGAAGGCGCTCGCGATCGCGATCACCTCGATCGAGCGCGGCGGCGGCCCGGAGAGCGCCGGGTATCCCTGCCCGCACCGCCAGTGATGGCAGCGGGCGGCGGCGACCGCCGGGTGGTGCCCGAGCAGGCTCGCGAGATGATAGGCGCCGAGCAGCGGGTGCGCGGCGATGCGGTGGACCTGCTCCATCGAGAGCCGATCGCGGCTCGCGAGCAGGCGGGCGGGGAGCTGGCGCATGCCCAGGTCGTGAAGCAGAGCGGCGGCCGCGAGCTCGGTCAGCGTGCGGCTCGACCCCGCCGCCGTGCGCAGGATCCGGACGGCCACCGCGGCGGTGAGGAGCGAGTGCCGGTACACCTCCGGCTGCTCCGCGCGCATCGCCAGCAGCTCCTCCACGAGCGGGTCCGGGAGCTCGACCGCGTTCACCGTCCGCTCCACCGCCTCGCGCGCGCCGCTCCTGCCGAAGAGCGGCTCGTACGCCGGCACCGCGAAGGCGACCTCGAGGTCGCGGGCGACGGGCGTCTCCGAGAGCCTGGCCCGCGGGTGCTGCGGCACCGCCTCGGCCGCCTCCTCGATCGTCTGGGGCGAGATCACGGCCCCCCGCGGCGCGATCGTGGTGCCGCGGCAGTCCACCAGGTCTTCGAGGAGCGTCAGCCGATCGAACACGGCCGTCCCACGGTACCAGGACGATCCGTGAGAAGGGAGGTGCCCCCCAAACCTGGACCCAAACGTGCGAGCAGGAAAACGTGCGCTGCCGGCGTACGTGGGCCCCGCTGCTCGCCTCTACGGGGCAGGGGATCGCGGGAGGGGCGAACTTCACCCGCCGCGGCGGGAGGGTCCCACCCGTGCCGGATCAGCGCCGCCGGCCGCGGGCCATGGCCCGGTCCATCTCGCGCTTCGACTCCCGCTCGGCGATCGCGTCCCGGCGGTCCTCGTGCGCGCGCCCCTTGCCGAGGCCGAGCTCCACCTTGGCCCAGCCCTGCTTGAAGTAGAGGCGGAGCGGGACGAGCGTGTAGCCGCGCTGCTCGACCTTGCCGCGGATCCGGTCGAGCTCCGAGCGGTTGAGGAGGAGCTTCCGGTCCCGGAGCGGCGCGTGGCCGAAGTGGACCGCCTGCTTGTACTCGCCGATGCGGCAGTTGACGAGGAAGAGCTCGTCGCCGCGCGGGAGCGCGTAGGCGTCCGAGAGGTTGACGTTCCCCTCGCGCAGCGACTTCACCTCGCTGCCCGTGAGGGCGAGGCCCGCCTCCCACGCGTCCTCGATCGAGTAGTCGAACCGGGCCCGCTTGTTCTGAGCGACGACTCGCACGCCGTCCTCGGCCCTGGCGGGCTTCCCCGGCTTCCCCTTCATGGCAGCCGTCCGTTGTCGATGAGCCGCGTCGTCCCGACGAACGCGGCGAGGAGCATGACGCTCCCAGGCTCGGCGGCCGCGACCGGCGCGAGCGTCTCCGGGTGCACGATCTCGACGTAGTCCACCCGCGCCTCGGCGGCCTCGAGCCGCGCGCGGGCGCGGGCCCTGAGGTCCGCCGCGTCGCGCCGGCCCGCCGCCGCCTCCTCCTTCGCCTCGGCGAGCGCCCGGGAGAGCGCGAGGGCGCGCGCCCGCTCGCCGGGCGAGAGGTACGCGTTCCGCGACGACAACGCGAGGCCGTCCGGCTCGCGCACGATCGGCATGCCCACGATCTCGATCCCGAAGGCGAGGTCCCGGACCATCGCGCGGACGACTGCGAGCTGCTGCCAGTCCTTCTCGCCGAACACGGCGAGGTGCGGCCGGGTGAGGTTGAAGAGCTTCGCCACCACGGTCGCCACCCCGCGGAAGTGTCCGGGCCGCACGGCGCCGCAGAGCCCCTTCGAGGCCTGCTCGACCGTCACCCACGTCTCGTGCCCCGGCGCGAAGACCTGGTCCGGCCGCTCGGGTGCCAGCACCCAGTCCACCCCCGCGCCCGCGCACCTCGCGAG
>JAEZXM010000083.1 GCA_023419875.1 Pseudomonadota bacterium
CCCGTGGCGAGCACGACGCTGTTCTTCCCGTCGAGCACCAGGGCCTCGCCCTCCTTCACGTTGCCGTGGGCGTCGGTCTTGCGGACCTCGGGGAGGGCGGCGAACGAGCCGACGTCGCTCCAGCCGAAGTCGGCCGGGACGACGGCGATCCGCTGGCTCTTCTCCATGACGCCGTAGTCGATGGAGATGGCCGGGCACCCGGGGAAGACCTTCGCGAGCGTCCTCGCGTAGCGGCGCGTCCCGAGGTCCCGGGCGATGCGGTCGAGCGACGCGCGGAGCGCCGGCATCGCGGCGCCGATCTCCTCGAGGATGACGTCGGCGCGGAACACGAAGATGCCCGAGTTCCAGAGGTAGCCGCCCTCGGCGAGGTAGCGCGCCGCCGTGACGACGTCCGGCTTCTCCACGAAGCGGGCGACCTTGTGCGCGGACAGCCGGGACTTCCCGCGCGTGCGCACCGCGAGGCGCGGCCCGACCTCGAGATAGCCGTAGCCCGTCTCGGGGCGCGAGGGCCGGATGCCGATGGTCGCGATGGCGCCCGTCAGGGCGAGCTGCCCGGCGGCCGAGAGCGCCTCTCGGAACGCGTCGGGACGGGCGACGTGGTGGTCGGCGGGGAGCATCGCGATGATGCCCTTCGGATCCCGGGCGGCGACGTGGAGCGCGGCGAGGCCCACGCACGGGGCGGTGTTCCGGGGGCAGGGCTCGACGACGAAGTTCTCGGGCGGCAGCGCCGGCAGGAGCCGCCGCGCCACCCGGGCGTGCTCCGGCCCGCAGACGACGAAGGTCCGGTCGGCCTTCGCGAGCGGCGGCAGGCGCTGCACCGTGGCGGCGAGGAGCGTCGCGTCACCGATCAGGGCCAGGAACTGCTTGGGGCGGCGCTTCCGCGAGAGCGGCCAGAACCGCGTCCCCGAGCCGCCCGCCATGATCACCGGATGGATCTTCACTCCCGCTCTCCCACCACGACCCACGATGTGCCTCCAGAGTCCCCGCGGCCGTGCGGGGCCCCGCCGGGCGCCGTCGAAGACGGCAGCACGCCCCAGGCGATGAGCGCCGCGAGGACCACGCCGGCGACGATGCGCCATACCACGAACACGTAGGTGGTGCGCGTGCGCAGCCAGCCGAGGAGCCAGCCGATGACCAGGTATCCGAAGATCGCCGAGACCACCGTCCCGACCAGGGTGGCGGCCGTCCAGGCTGGCTCCCCGCGCAGGTCCGGCAGCACCTTGTACAGCTTGTACGCGCCCGCGCCGAGGATGATGGGAACCGAGAGCAGGAAGCTGAACCGCGCCGCCGCCTCGCGCTGGAACCCGAGCAGCATGCCGGTCGTGATCGTCGTCCCGGACCGCGAGCACCCGGGGATGAGCGCCACCGCCTGGCCGACGCCGACGAGGAGCGCGTCGGTCGCGGTCACGTTCTCGATGGCGCGCGTGTGGCGCGCGAGCTTCTCCGCGAGGAGGAGGACGAGGCCGAGCCCGATGAGCGACCCGACCATCACCCAGTTTCCGAGCGCCTCGATCCGCCGCTCGAACAGGAGGCCCGCGACCGCAGCCGGGATCGTCCCGAGCACGATGTACCAGGCGAGGCGCGACTCGACGTTCTCGAGCGGCCGGAGGCGGGTCAGGGAGCGGACCCCGGCGCCGAGGATCCGGGAGAGGTCCGCGCGGAAGTAGACCAGCACGGCGAGCGTGGTCCCGCTCTGGATGATGGCCACGAACGCCCGGAACCGCGCGTCGTCGAGCTGGTGCCCGAACAGCTCCCCGACGATGAGGAGGTGAGCGGTGGAGCTCACCGGCAGGAACTCGGTGAGCGCCTGCACGAAGCCGAGCAGGACCGCGAGGAGGACGTCCATGGAGGCGGAGTGCTAGCGGACCCCGCGGCAAGAAGCAACCAGGCCTGCGCTCTCAGTACCGGTAGTGGTCCGGCTTGAACGGCCCGCTCGGCGACACGCCGATGTACGCCGCCTGCTTCTTCGTGAGCTTCGTGAGCTTCGCCCCGATCTGCTCGAGGTGGAGCGCCGCCACCTTCTCGTCGAGGTGCTTGGGGAGCGTGTAGACCTCCCTCGCGTAGGCGGCGCGATTCGTGGCGAGCTCGATCTGGGCGAGGGTCTGGTTGGTGAACGAGCTCGACATGACGAACGACGGGTGCCCGGTCGCGCAGCCGAGGTTGAGCAGCCGCCCCTCGGCGAGGACCAGCACGCGGTGGCCGTCGGGGAAGACGAACGCGTCGTACTGGGGCTTGATGTTCACCCGCTCCGTCTCGCGCTTCAGGCCGGAGATGTCGATCTCGTTGTCGAAGTGGCCGATGTTGCCGACGATGGCGCAGTCCTTCATCGCCCGCAGGTGCTCGATGGTGATGACGTCGAGGTTGCCGGTGGCGGTGACGAAGACGTCCGCCTCCTTCACCACGTCCTCGACGCGCACGACCTGGAACCCCTCCATGCTCGCCTGGAGCGCGTTGATGGGATCGATCTCGGTCACCACCACGCGCGCCCCCTGGCCCCGGAGTGCCTGGGCGCAGCCCTTGCCCACGTCGCCGTAGCCGCAGACCACGCACAGCTTCCCGGCGAGCATCACGTCCGCCGCCCGGTTGAGCCCGTCCACGAGCGAGTGGCGGCAGCCGTAGAGATTGTCGAACTTCGACTTGGTCACCGAGTCGTTCACGTTGATGGCCGGGAAGAGGAGCGTGCCCGCCTTCTGCATCTCGTAGAGGCGGTGGACGCCGGTGGTCGTCTCCTCGGTGACGCCGGCGCACTCCCTCGCCACCAACGTCCAGCGCCGCGGCGAGGCGCGGAGCGTGCGGGCGAGGAGCTTCAGGATGACGGCGTACTCCTCGGAGTCGTCCGCCCTCGGGGCGGGGACGCGGCCCGCCTTCTCGAACTCGACGCCCTTGTGGATGAGCAGCGTCGCGTCGCCGCCGTCGTCGACGATCTGGGTCGGGCCCTTGCCGCCGCCGAAGTCGAGCGCGCGCTCGGTGCACTCCCAGTACTCCTCGAGCGTCTCGCCCTTCCAGGCGAAGACCGGCACGCCGCGCGGCCGCTCGGCGGTGCCGCCCCGGCCGACCACCACCGCCGCGGCAGCGTGGTCCTGGGTGGAGAAGATGTTGCAGCTCGCCCAGCGGACGTCGGCGCCCAGATCCGCGAGCGTCTCGATGAGCACCGCCG
>JAEZXM010000152.1 GCA_023419875.1 Pseudomonadota bacterium
GTCCTCGAGGCGCCGCGGGTCGCCGAGGCCGATGTTCTCGGCGGCAGTGAACTGGTACCGCACGAAGTCCTGGAACACGGCGCCGACCCGGACCCGCAGGTCCTCGGGGTCCATGTCCCGCAGGTCCACGCCGCCGTAGCGGATCTCCCCCTCGGTCGGCTCGTACAGGCGCAGGAGCAGCTTGACGAGCGTGGACTTCCCCGCGCCGTTCTCGCCCACGAGCCCCAGCTTCTCTCCCGGGGCGAGCGCGAGGCTCACGTCCCGGAGCGCCCACGCTTCCTTGCCGGGGTAGCGGAAGGAAACTCCGCGGAGCTCGAGCGGCAGGGGTCGGCCGCGCGCGGGCGAGAGCGGCGGGCTCCGGCGCGGCGCCTCGCCACCGGTGGGGATCTCCAGGTAGCCGAAGAGGTTCGCCATGAACAGGGCGTCCTCGTACGCGGACGCGACCGCCGACAGGACCGCTTGCACGGCACCCTGGCCCTGCCGGAAGACGGCGATGTAGAGCGTGAGGTCGCCGAGGGAGAGGACCCCGTGCGCCGCGCGGGCGGCCATGATCGCGTACATCCCGTAGAACGCGCCCAGCGAGAGCAGCCCGTAGGCGACCCCCGCCCGGAGCTTCTTGCGGGCGATCCGCCTGTCCTCGTCGAAGAACCGGCGGAAGAGGGCGCGATAGCGCTCGAGCACGGTGGGCCCGAGACCGTAGAGCTTCACCTCCTTCACGTGGCTGTCGCGCGTCAGGATCCACTCGAGGTAGTTGAGCCGCCGGCCTTCGGGCGCGCGCCAGGTGAGGACCCGGAAGGACTCGCCCGAGAGCTGCGCCTCCGCGAGGAAGGCGGGGATGGACGCGGCGACGATGACGAGCACGCTCGCCGGCGACAGGCGGAGGAGCAGGCCCGAGAGCGCGAGCAGGGTGATGAGGTTCTGGCCGGCGGCGACGGCCTGAAGGGCGAGCGAGAGCGGGCGTGACGCGGCCTCGCGGCGCGCGTTCTGCATGCGGTCGTAGATCTCGCTGTCCTCGAAGTGGCGGACCTCGAGGCGGAGGGCCTTCTCCAGGATGCGCTCGTTGACCGTGTTCCCGAGCGTGCCGCGGAGGAGCTCGCGGCGGTGTGCGAGGAGCCGCGACGCGCCCATTTGCAGCGTGAGCAGGCCGGCCTCGGCCGCGACGCGCCAGAGAACGCGCACCAGATCGTCGCGGTCGCCGCTCCGCGCGGCCGCCACCACCCCGTCCACGACGAGCTTCCCGACCCAGGCCACCGCCGCGGGCAGGAGCGCGAGGACGAGCGTGAGGGCGAGGACCGCGAGCGCGGCGCGGCGGTCGGCTTCCCACACCAGCCGGAGCGTCCCCGGGAGCTGCTGGACGATGACGCGAGCGCCTGCGAGGCGCTCGCGGAGCGAACCGGCGGGCGCGGGCGGGCTGTGGGAGCGGGGCGGCGACACGTCGGTGGGCAGTTCTAACCGCGGTGCGTCTTGCCGTCATGGGCCGGCGGAGCCGGCGCGTCGCGCGCACACGCGCGCCCGCGAGCCGTGGTCTTTTTTTCTCGGCCGCGGTGTCGTAGATCAGCGTCGACATGAGACCCCCCGGCGAACTGAGCCTGCCCGAGCACCACAGCGACGCGACCACCGCCACCGCCGCGGGGGAGTGGTCGATCGAGCGCGCCGCCCAGTACTACAACGTGGCCGGGTGGGGCGCCGGCTTCTTCTCCGTGAACGAGAAGGGGCACATGGCCGTCCATCCGATGGGACAGCCCGGCCCCACGATCGATCTCATGGACGTCGTGGAGGACATCCGGGAGCGGAAGATCGGCTTCCCGTGCCTGGTGCGGTTCCAGGACGTCCTCCGGGCCCGGGTGAAGCAGATCAACGAGGCCTTCGCCCGCGCCGTCGCGGAGATGGGCTATCCGGGCCGTTACTACGGCGTCTTTCCGGTCAAGGTGAACCAGATGCGGGAGGTGGTCGAGGAGATCCTCGACGCCGGGGCACCGTACAACCATGGGCTCGAGGCGGGCTCGAAGGGCGAGCTGCTCATCGTGCTGGGGATGAACTCGGACCCGGAGGCGCTCACCGTCTGCAATGGGTACAAGGACGAGGAGTACCTGCGCCTCGCGCTGCTCGGCCGGAAGCTGGGGCGCAAGGTGCTCGTGGTCATCGAGAAGCTGGACGAGCTCCCGCACCTCCTCAAGCTCGCCGACGAGATGCAGGTCGAGCCGCTCGTCGGACTCCGCTCGAAGCTCACCACCCGCGGCACCGGGAAGTGGGAGGGCTCCTCGGGTGACTTCGCCAAGTTCGGCCTCACCATCCCCGAGCTCATCCAGGCCGTGCACATCCTCCAGCAGGCGGGCAAGGAGCGCTGCGCGAAGCTCCTCCACTTCCACGTCGGCTCGCAGCTCACCGAGATCCGGGTGGTGAAGGACGCGGTCAACGAGGGCGCGCGTGTCTACGCCAAGCTGCGGAAGATGGGGCTCCCCATCGAGTACTTCGACGTGGGCGGCGGCCTGGGCGTCGACTACGTGGGCACGCACTCGAACGGCTACAGCTCCTCGGTGAACTACACGATGGAGGAGTACGTCGGGGACATCATCTACAACGTCCAGCGGATCTGCGTGAACGAGGGGGTCCCGGAGCCGCACATCGTCTCGGAGTCGGGCCGGGCGGCGGTGGCGCACCACTCGTGCATCATCATGAACGTCTTCGGCCAGATCGAGATCGGGTCGGCCGAGGAGATCGCCACCGCGTCCGTGGCGCAGCCGAACGAGCCCAAGGTCGTCCGCGAGATGCGCGAGATCGTCTCCTCGATGACCCCGCGCAACCGCGCCGAGGCCTACCACGATGCCGCCGCCAAGAAGGAGGAGGCGCTCCAGATGTTCAAGCTGGGCATCCTCGGCCTCGAGGAGCGCGCGGTGGTCGAGAGCCTCTTCTGGAAGCTCGTCCGCGGGATCGCCCACCTGAACCGCGGCAAGAAGCGGCTCCCACGGGAGACCAAGGACCTCGGCGACAAGATCGCCGACCAGTACATGGCGAACTTCTCCCTGTTCCAGAGCGCGCCGGACCACTGGGCCTTCGACCAGCTCTTCCCGATCGTGCCGCTGCACCGCCTCGGCGAGGCGCCCACGCGCGACACCACCATCGTGGACATCACCTGCGACTCGGACGGCAAGATCGACCGGTTCATCGAGGGCGAGGGCGTGGACGAGACGCTCTCGCTCCACCCGCTCCAGCCGGGCGAGCCGTACTACCTGGGCATGTTCATGACCGGGGCCTACCAGGACATCATGGGCGACATGCACAACCTCTTCGGCCGCGTGAACGAGATCCACCTGTTCGTGGACGACGAGGATCCGGAGGACTTCTACATCGAGGAGGTCATCCCGGGCGACACGGTCGAGAAGGTGCTGTCGCGCGTCCAGTACGAGCCGGCCGACCTCTTCCGCCGGGTGAAGAGCGCCATCGATCAGAGGGTCAAGGAGGGAGTGATCCGCCCGAAGGAAGGCGTCTCGCTCCAGGACTTCTACGAGTCGGTGATGAAGGGGTACACGTATCTGGGCGTTTGAGTCGCCGCCGCCGCCGAGCCTCCCCGAAAGGTCCTCGCCCTGGACGGAGCGTCCGGGCATCTTCCGGGCTCGTCCCTGGCGCGAGGAGGACTCTTGTCCGGTGTCTACAAGAAGATCGAGATCGTTGGCACGTCGCCCGTGAGCTTCGCGGAGGCGACCCGCTCCGCCGTGGAGGAGGCTGCGCGCACGGTGCGCAACATGAGCTGGTTCGAGGTGGCCGAGCAGAGGGGCGCGATCCGCGACGGGAAGGTCGCCGAGTTCCAGGTGACGCTCAAGGTCGGGTTCAAGGTCGAGGGGTGAGCCCGAAGCCCGAGCCGGACGGCGATCCCGCGCCGCTCGGCTCGTAGTAGATTCCCTCCATGCCTTCGGTTCCCGTCCTGGTGATCGCCCACCCGCGCGAAGCCCTCCTGTGGGAGGACGCGCTCCGCGCCCGAAACTTCGAGGTGATCCGCACCGACCGGCGGGCGGCTCGGCAGGAGGCCGACCGGAGATCGCCGGCGGTGGTCGTCGTCTCCGAGAAGCTGCCGTTCATGGGCGCGCTGCGGACCATTCGCGACCTGCGCCGCGACCCCGCGACGCGCGAGGCCCCCGTGGTGCTCACGGGGTCTCCCCCGATCACGATCAGCCAGCGGGTCCGGCTCGGCCCAAGCGCTCCCGACGCGACCGTGGCCCGGGGCGCCGCCCCCGAGGCCGTGGCCGAGGCGGTGGTCGAGGTGCTTCAGCGTGGGAAGCTGCCGCCCCCGGAGCTCACGCCCTCGCAGCAGAAGGGGCTCCGGTACACGAGGCTCGGCTCGATGCTGATGATGATGGGCGTGCTGTTCTCCTTTCCCATCTTCCCCGTCCAGCAGGGCGCGGACGCGCCCGACCGGAGCTGGTACCTCCTGCTCATCCCCCTCGGCGGGCTCGTCTCCGACGTCGCCACCGGCCGCGTGGACGGCCGCAAGAAGCTCCTGTCCTGGCAGGGCTGGGCTGCGATCGGCGTGACGATCGCCATGGCGCTCGGGATCCACTTCTTCCCCGGCGTCTTCCGGCTCGCGTAGCGTGATCGCCGCATACGTCTCGGGCCACGGGTTCGGCCATCTCGTCCGCCTGTGCGAGGTGCTGCGCGAGGTGAGGGCGCTCGCGCCGGAGCTGCCCATCCTGGTCACGGGAACCGTCCCCGAGGCGCTCGTGCGCCGGGAGGTGCCGGGGCCGATCGAGCTCCGCGCCGAGGCGTGTGACGCGGGGCTCGCCCAGCGGGACGCGCTCGAGATCGACGAGCCGGCGACGGTGGCCCGTTGCCGCGCCTTCGACGCGCGCTGGGAGGCGGTCGCCGCGCGCGAGGCGGAGCTGCTCCGCGCCCGCGCCACGCGGCTCGTCCTCGCCGACGTTCCCGCGCTCGCCTTCGACGCGGCCGCGCGGGCGGGGGTGCCGGCGGTCGGGCTCGGCAACTTCTCGTGGGACTGGATCTACGCGCACCTCGCCCGCCGGCTGCCCGAGCTTGCGGCCTCCGCGGCCCGCGCCGCGCGGGCGTATCGCGGGGCGGAGCTGATGCTCGAGCTGCCGTTCGCAGGCGATCTCTCGGTCTTCCCGCGGCGCGAGAAGGTGGGCTTCGTCGCGCGGGCTCCAAGGGTCGCGCGCGCCGAGGTCCGTCGCCGGCTCGGGCTGTCGGAAAGCCTCGTCGCGCTGCTCTCGTTCGGCGGCGTGGGCCTGCCGGCCCTCCGGCCCGGGCGGCTCGAGCCCGACCCAGACGTACGGTACGTGTTCCCGGAGGAGCTCACCGAGGGGCGGCTCGCCGCGCTGGATCTCCGCTACGCGGACGTCGTCGGCGCCGTGGACGTGGTGGTGACGAAGCCCGGATACGGGATCGTCACCGACGCCATCGCCGGCGGCGCACGGCTCGTCTACACCGATCGGGGCGACTTCCCGGAGTACCCGATCATGGTTCGCGAGATGCCGGCGTACCTGCCCTGCGTGCACCTCCGGAGCGAGGACGTGCGTGCGGGGCGCCTGCGGACCGCAGTCCACGAGGTGCTGGAGCTGCCCGCGGTGAGGCGGCCGGATCTCGGCGGCGCCGGGCGTGCGGCGCGGCGGGTGCTCGAGCTGCTGGGATGAGGCATCAACGATCGCCGGCGGGCCGGTCCAGCATCTCCCGCGCGAAGCCCTGCGCCCGCCGCTCCTCCGGTGCGTCGTAGCGGCCCGGCGGATTCTCGAGCGCCTTCTCGAGCTCGGCCCGGGCGCGCGCCGAGCGCCCTTCCTTCTCGTGGAGCTCCGCGAGGAAGACCCGGGCCCGGACGTTGTCCGGGTTCCGCTCCAGGGCGGCGCGGAACGCGCGCTCGGACTTCTCCGCGTCGTACTTCGGCCAGGGGGCCTTGAAGTAGAAGCGCCCCCAGGCGGTCTGGATGCCGCCGGACAGGTAGCCGGGATCGATCTTCTCCGCCTTGCGGAGCCGCGACTTGAACTCCCCTTCGATCCCTTCCCGCAGCGCCTTGAAGACCCCGATGCCCAGCGCGTAGAGGCCGACCCCGGCCGCGCCGTAGTACCAGCCCTCGACGCGGTCCGGGGCGGCGCGCGCGGCCCGGTCGCCGTATTCCCAGGCGAGCTTCCCGGCCCGGCTCTTCTCCTTCTTGGACAGCGCCGGATCGTCGGCGATCCAGAACTGGAGCCGCGCCAGGCGCCAGAGGACCTCGTAGTCCTCGGGGGCGAGCTGCTCCGCCTGCGCCAGCTTCGCGCGGACCTCCTCGAGCGCTCCCGGCGCGTCGCGCCGCGCGTACGCGGCATCGGCCTGCGCGAGCACCGCGGACAGGTCCGGCGCCGCCGCCGCGGGCGCCGCGATCGCGGCGCAGAGGATCGTTGCCAGGAGGGACCTCATCGCACCGCCTTCGAGGCCTTGGACGGCCGGTCGCCTCCGAGCGGCGCGCCGTGCTCGTCGCCCCAGGGAGAGATGCGTGGCGCGGCCCGCTCGTGGGGCATCATGGCCCGCGGCGAACGGAAGTACTGCATCGGCGAGTAGTAGACGAGGTTCGAGGCGCGGCTCGTGTAGAGGCAGGCGTACACCTCCACCTGCTCGCCGAAGCGCGAGTTCTCGTTCCCTTCCTTGAAGGTGAGCCCCCAGTACGGGTTCAGGCCCTCCTCGACCCCCTGCTCCAACTCCGCGATCCGACCGTCGGCCTCGCGCAGCGCGCGCCGGAGCCCCTCGAGCCCGGTCTTGGCCCGCCGCCGCTCGGCCTCGAGCTCGTCGCGGGCGCCGTCCCCGCCGCGGTCGATCCGGCGATCGAGCGCATTGAGCGCCGACCGGTGCACGGCGAGCTCGTCCTCCATCCGCACCCGGAGACCTTCGAGGCGGGCGAGCTCGGCCAGCGGGTCGGCGTTCCGCTCGAGCCAGGCGAGCTCCTCCTCGATCTCCTGGACCACCATGCACGTCCGCCAGAGCGAGCTCTTCTTCGAACGGAGGATGTCGCCGTAGATGTGATCGCCGACGTACAGCACCCGGTCGCCGCCGATGCCCATGAGGCGCTCGAGGGTGGGCAGGTCGCCGCCCTCGTAGAGGCGCCCGCGCTCGAGGGAGGTCGCCTCGCCGAGCTTCTCGCCGCCGTGGCCGAGGAGCCAGAGCGGCCGCCGCTCGGAGAAGAACGCGGGCTTCGCCGCTCCGGTGACGACCACGTCGAAGTAGTTCCGCCAGGTCGCATACTCGTGGAGCACGCCGTCGAGGAGGAACGACATCACCGCCTCGGTGTAGTCCCAGAGCGAGTTGGTGAGGAGGAAGAGCTTCTTCCCTCCGGAGCGGAGCTTGTGCAGGGCGGGACCGAGATCGGGGTCGCGCAGGATGTAGCGGGAGAGGTCCCGCCCCACCTCGGCTTTGAGCGTGCCGTCGCGGTGGACCGTGTCGATGGCCTCGCGGATGTCTCCGAAGAACCGGGTGTAGTCGACCGGGGTACCGGCGCCCTCGAGCAGCTCGATCCCGAGCGCGAACAGGCAGGCCTCCGGGAGCGCGAACAGGGTGTCGATCCACGCGAAGCGCGGCGACGACAGGTGGATCTTCTCGCCCCGGTAGAGCCGCTTCAGGTCATCGTGACCGACCGGCCGCCGGCCGTGGTAGCAGCGCCCGACATGGTTGTGGCGATCCATCTTGAAGATGTTGCCGTGGAGCTTGTCCACCACGAGGCCGCGGATCACGAACTCAGGGTCGTAGACGAGCGAGGCGAGCTCGCGGGGGTAGCCCATCACCTCGATCATGCGACGGACGGTCATCCCGAAGGCGAGCGTCTCGAGCCGCTGGAGGTGGTACACCGCCAGCGTGTAGTCCATGTCGAAGCCGACGAGATCGATCCGGTCCATCCGGAGGTTCCGG
>JAEZXM010000229.1 GCA_023419875.1 Pseudomonadota bacterium
TCGGAACCCGCCGGCCGCCTCGCCTCGTCGGCGTGCGCGCGCGATGATCGTCCGTGGCGGCCGCGGCGGGGCGCGGCGACCGGCACGGAGGATTCGATGGCCGACTGGAAGCGGATCGGCTGCGCCGTGGACTTCTCGGGGCACTCCTGGGCGGCGCTGCAGCGTGCGGTGGACCTGGCGCAGCGGCTCGACGCGCAGCTCACCCTCGTCCACGTGGTCCCGCCCGGCCACGACCGCGCGCTCTACCAGGCCGAGCGGGCCCTCGGGATGGCGGAGGAGCGGCTCCTCGGCCGGCTCGGCGAGTGGCAGGCCGCCGCCGAGCGCGACCTGGGACGTCCGGTCCACGCGAAGCTCCTCGCCGGCAGCCCCGCCGCGGAGCTCGCGCGCACCGCCGCCGCCGGGCTCGACCTGCTCGTCGTCGGCACCCGCGGCGCGACCGGCCTCGGCCGGCTCATCCTCGGCTCCGTCGCGGAGCGCGTGGCACGCGATGCGCCCTGCCCGGTGATGGTGGTGCACGAGCGCGAGGAGGAGGCGGCGCGGGAGCTCCACCCGAGCTAGGCTGCCCCCTCCACGCACGCAGGAGGCACCTCGTGTACTTCGCCCTCTTCTACGAGTACGGCCCCGACGCCGTCGAGCGCCGCAAGCCCCACCGCGAGGCGCACCTCGCGCTCGTCCACAAGCTGCACGGCGAGGGGCGGATCGTCCTCGCCGGCGCGTTCCAGCCGGTCACCGGCGCGCTGCTCGTCTTCCGGGTGGACGCTCCGTCCGAGGTCGAGGAGTTCGTGAAGGCCGATCCGTACGTGCAGAGCGGGCTGGTCACGAGCTGGCGCGTCCGGGAGTGGGGCGTGGTGGTCGGCGGGTGAGGGCGTCCGGCCAGTAGCGCCTCGCAGCGCACCGCGGCGCGCGCGTGCGCAGGGTCCGGCGCTTGCTTCCCGCGGCCGGCTGGCTTACGAAGTGAGCCCTCGCACACAGGAGGAAGCCATGCGCCCCACGCGCTTCGCCCTCGCGCTCGCCGTCGCGGCCCTGGCCGGTCTCGCGACCGCCGTGCTCCCGGCCCGCGCCGCCGATTCCCAGGTGCTCAAGATCGGCGCTGCGCTGAGCCTCACCGGGCCGGCGGCCCTGTACGGCGCTCAGCAGAAGGCGGGGATCCTCGCCGCGGTGGACGAGCTCAACCGGCGGCAGTACGTGCCCGGGGTGAAGCTCGTGGCCGTGATCGAGGACGACGCCTCCACCAAGGAGCAGGGGATCGCCGTCTACCAGCGCCTCATCGCGCGCGAGAAGGTCGCCGCGATCATCGGGCCGACGCTCTCCAACACCGCCACCGCCGCCAATCCGCTCGCCCAGGGCGCGCGGGTGCCGGTGGTCGCGATCTCCAACACCGCGCCCCGCGGGATCACCGACCTGGGCGACTTCATCTGGCGGGTCTCGCTCACCGAGGGGCAGGTGATCCCTGGCGCCCTGAAGCGCGCCCAGGCGAAGCTCGGGTTCAAGACGGCGGGCGTGCTGTACGGCAACGACGACGCCTTCACCAAGGCCGGCTACGACGTCATGAAGAGCGCCCTCGCGGACATGGGCGTGAAGGTCGTCGGCACCCAGACGTTCGCCAAGCCGGATCGCGACTTCAACGCCCAGCTCACCGCGCTCCTCGCGCAGAAGCCGGAGATCCTCGTCGTCTCGGCGCTCGTCGAGAACGCCGCCGGGATCGTCGCCCAGGCGCGTCAGCTCGGCTGGAAGGGCCCCATCCTCGGCGGCAACGGGTTCAACAGCGCGGCGCTCATCAAGAACGCCGGCCCGGCGGCCGAGGGCGTCCTCGTGGGCACCTCGTGGAACCGCGTCAGCGCCGACGCCGCCAACCAGGAGTTCCTGAAGCTCATGGCCGCGCGCGGGCACGAGCCCGACCAGTTCTGCGCGCAAGCGTACACGGGCGTGCTCGCCATCGCCGAGGCGGCGAGGCTCGCCGGCGGCAAGACCGGCCGCGAGGACGTGAAGGGCGGCCTCGCCCAGGTGAAGGGACTCGCCACTCCCCTCGGCGTCTTCTCGTTCCTCCCGAGCCGGGACGGGAGCCACGAGCCCGCGCTCCAGCAGGTCCGGGGCGGGAAGTTCGAGATCGCGCAGTAGGCGCCCGTGAGCGTTCAGCAACTCGTCAACGGCCTCTTCGTCGGGAGCATGTACGCGGTCTTCGCTCTCGGCTACACGCTCGTCTTCGGCGTCCTCGACATCCTGAACCTCGCCCACGCGGCGGTGTTCATGGTGGCGTCGTTCGTGGCGCTGGCGGTCGTGGAGGGGCTCGGCCTGTCGATCCTCGTGGCGCTGCCGCTCGCCATGGCCGCTGCGGGCCTCCTCGGCCTCGTCCTCGAGCGCGTGGCGTTCCGGCCGCTCCGGAGCCGCGCCGACTCCAACGTCTCCGGGCTCATCAGCTCGCTGGCCATGGCCACCATTCTCGGGGCGCTCGCGCACGAGGTGTGGGGGCCGAACGTGACGCGCTTCCCGCTCGAGGCGCTGCCGAGGGCCGCCGAGCGGCTCGGCGGGATCGTCTCGCGCATGCAGCTCACGGTGATCGCCGTGGCGCTGGTCCTCGTGCTCGGGCTCACCTGGCTCGTGACCCGCACCCGGCTCGGCCGCGAGCTCCGCGCGGTGGCGGAGAGCCCGCGGGCGGCGCAGGTGGTGGGCGTGAACGTGGACCGGGCGATCGCCGCGTCCTTCGTCATCTCGTCCGCGCTGGGCGGCGCGGCGGGGGTGCTCTACGGCCTGGCCTACGACGTCTCCGTGGACATGGGCCGGAGCGTGGAGCTGAAGGGGCTCGCGGTGATCATCGTCGGCGGCATGGGCTCGATGACGGGGGCAGTGGTCGCGGGGATCGCGCTCGGGCTCGTCGAGACGTTCGTGGTCGCCCAGCTCGGCGGTTCGTACCGCGACGCGGTCTCCTTCGCCGGCCTGTTCCTCATCCTGGTCCTGCGGCCGCACGGCCTCTTCGGCGCGCCGGCGGCGAGGGAGGCCTAGCCCGTGCAGGCCCTCTCCACCTTCTACGAGGCGTATCAGAGCACGATCGCCTACGTGGGGATCCACGCGCTCCTCGCGCTCTCGGTCTACACGACGCTGTCGTGCGGACTGCTCGCGCTGGGCGGCTCCGGGTTCGCGGCGATCGGCGCCTACGCCTCGGCGCTGCTCACGATGCAGGCGGGATGGCCGTTCCCGCTGGTGCTGCTCGCGGCCGTCGCCCTGCCGGCGCTCGTCGCGGTCCCGCTCGGCCTGCCGGTGCTCCGCCTCCGCGGAGTATTCCTCGCGATCGCCACGATCGCGTTCGGCGAGGTCGTCCGCATCGGCCTCGTGAACTGGGAGTACGTGAAGGGAGCCGAGGGGATCGTGGCCATCCCGCAGAAGGCCGCGGTCTGGATGATCTACCTTGCCCTGGCAGTCGCGCTGTTCGTGCTCGGGCGGCTCCGGGGATCCAAGTGGGGGCTCGCCCTCGAGGCGATCCGCGAGGACGAGCCCGCGGCGCGGACCATGGGCATCCCGGTGGCGCGCTACAAGCTCGCGATGCTGGTCGCCGGGGCGGCGCTGGCCGGGCTCGCGGGCGCGCTCGAGGCGCACTTCACCTTCATGGTGGCCCCGAGCGGCTTCACCTTCGAGAAGGCCGTGCAGATGCTGGTGTTCGCGGTGGTGGGAGGGTCGCAGGTGTACTGGGGCCCGGTCCTCGGCGCGGCGCTCCTCACGCTCCTCCCCGAGATCCTTCGCGAGGTCGCCCCGCGCGTGGGCATCGAGCCCGGACCGCTGCGACTCCTGGTGAACGGGCTCGTGCTCCTCGTCGTCATCCTCTTCCTCCCGCGAGGGCTCGCGTCGCTGCCGCGGGCCTGGCGGGCCTGGCGCTCCCACCCGGAGGGCGCGCCGTGAGCACGCCGGTCCTCCGCCTCGAGGACGTGCACCGGACGTTCGGCGGAGTCCGCGCCGTCGACGGCGCGAGCTTCGCGGTGGGCGCCGGCGAGGTGCACGGGCTCATCGGCCCGAACGGCGCCGGGAAGACCACGCTCCTGAACCTCGTCGCCGGTTTCCTCGCGCCGAGCGCCGGCCGGATCGTGCTCTGCGATGACGACGCCGGCGGGCTGCCGCCGCACGAGGTGGCCGAGCTCGGGGTCGCTCGGACCTTCCAGAACATCCGGCTCTTCCCGGACCTCTCCGCGCGAGAGAACGTGGTGGTCGGACAGCACCTGCGCCGACGTGCCTCCTTCGGCGCCCGCCTGCTGTTCCTCCCGTCTGCCCGGACCGAGGAGCGCGCCGCGCGGGAGGAAGCCGACCGGCTGCTCGGGCGCGTCGGGCTCGGCGACCGGACCCGCGCCCACGCCCGCCACCTCTCCTACGGCGAGCAGCGCCGGGTGGAGATCGCCCGGGCGCTCGCCTCCGGCCCGCGCCTCCTGCTCCTGGACGAGCCCACCGCCGGCATGAACCCGGTAGAGGTCGAGGCGGTTGCCCGCCTCATCCGGCAGGTGGCCGCCGAGGGGACGTCGGTGCTGCTCGTCGAGCACAACGTCCGGTTGGTGATGGAGGTCTGCGATCGGATCACCGTGCTCCACTTCGGCAAGGTGATCGCCGAGGGCCCACCGGCGGCGGTGGCCCGCGACCCCGCGGTGATCGCCGCGTACCTGGGAGACGCCGCGTGAGCACCGGTGCCGGAGCGCCGCTCCTCGAGGTGGAGGACCTTCACGTCGCGTACGGCCACGTCCAGGCGGTACGCGGCGTGTCGCTGCGCGTCGCCGAGGGGCAGGTGGCCGCGCTCATCGGGCCGAACGGCGCCGGAAAGACGTCGGTCCTCTCCGCCATCGCCGGCCTCGTGCGCCCGCGCGGCGGGGTGGTGCGGCTCGGCGGCGCCGACGTGACCGGGCTGCCCCCGCACCGGGCGGTGGCGGCCGGCCTCGCGCTCGTGCCCGAGGGCCGGGCAATCCTCGCGCGGATGAGCGTCGAGGAGAACCTCGTCCTCGCCGGCGAGAAGCGGCAGGCGCGCACCGCCCTGGCCGAGGCGATCGAGGAGCAGTACCGGCGGTTCCCGGTGCTCGGTGAGCGCCGCCGCGCCCCCGCCGGCTCGCTCTCGGGCGGCGAGCAGCAGATGCTGGCCGTGGCGCGCGCACTGCTCGTGAAGCCGCGCGTGCTCCTGCTGGACGAGCCTTCGATGGGCCTCTCGCCGTTGCTCGTGAAGCAGGTGTTCGGGATGATCGAGGCGATCCACCGGGAGGGCGCGACCATCCTGCTCATCGAGCAGAACGCGCGGCTCGCGCTCTCGATCTCGCACCACGCCTACGTCCTCGAGCACGGGCGGCTGGTGCTCGAGGGAACGGCCGCAGAGCTCGCGAAGGATCCGGGCGTCCGGGCCGCCTATCTAGGCGGCTCCTAAACCCGGTGCGTTGACCCCGCCCCCTGGCCGGACCCAGGTGTCCGTTTCGCGGACGGGCGGCCGCGGCGCGGACCATCGGTGGAAGGGTGAACGCTGAGGGATCGCGGCCCTGGCGCTGGCACGCCTCCT
>JAEZXM010000249.1 GCA_023419875.1 Pseudomonadota bacterium
CCCGTGGATCGTGTGCATCCCGTAGTTGTGCATGTAGTACGGGAAGCGCGAGGAACAACCGATGCCGGAGACGAAGACGATGTTCTCGCGCGGCACGCCGGCGGTGGGCAGCGTGCGCTGCACCTGGTTGATGATCGAGTAGTCGCCGCAGCCGGGGCACCAGCGCGGATCGACGCCGGACTCGAAGTCCTTCTTGGTGTACGCGGGGGTCTCGCTCATGGAGTCCTCAGAGGAGCTGCTTCGCCTTCTCGACCAGCTCCGAGACACGGAGCGGCTTGCCGTTGATGCGGGTGTGCGAGATCGGGTCCACGCCCGGGAAGGTGCCACGCAGATAGAACGCGAGCTGGCCGTCGTTCACCTCGGGTACGAGCACCTTCGGGAACCGGCGCAGGACCTCGCCGAGGTTTCTCGGCAGGGGGTTGAGCCACCGGAGGTGGACGTGGGAGACCGCCTTGCCCGCTGCGCGGAGCGCCTCGGCCGCGGTCCGGACCGAGCCGTAGGTGCCTCCCCAGGAGACGAGGAGAAGGTCGCCCTTCTCCGGCCCATCCACCTTCACGTCCGGCACGTCCTCGACGACGTTCCGCACCTTCTGGGCCCGGAGCCGGACCATGTGCTCGTGGTTGGCGCCCTCGTAGGAGACCATGCCGCTCAGCGAGTCCTTCTCCAGGCCGCCGACGCGGTGTTCGAGCCCGGGCGTGCCCGGGACGGCCCACGGTCGCACGAGCTTCTCGTCGCGCAGGTAGGGCATGAACTTCTCTTCGACGTTGGGGGCGGTGGCGTACCGCGGCTCGACCTTCGGCAGCTCGGACGGGTCCGGGATCCGGAACGGCTCGGAGCCGTTCGCCAGATATCCGTCGGTGAGGACGAGCACCGGCGTCATCCACTTCACCGCCACCTTCATCGCCTCCATCGCCGTCCAGAAGCAGTCGGCGGGGCTCCGCGCGGCGACGACCGGCATGGGCGCCTCGCCATGGCGCCCGAAGAGCGCGAGCAAGAGGTCGGCCTGCTCGGTCTTGGTGGGCATGCCGGTCGACGGGCCGCCGCGCTGCACGTCCACGATGACGATCGGCAGCTCGGGGATGACCGCCAGCCCCATCATCTCGACCTTGAGGGCGAGGCCCGGGCCCGAGGTGGCGGTGACGGCCAGGGCCCCGCCGAAGGCGGCGCCGATCGCCGAGCCGATGCCGGCGATCTCGTCCTCCGCCTGGAAGGTGACGACGCCATGTTCCTTCCAGCGCGAGAGCTCCTGGAGGATCTCGGAGCTCGGGGTGATGGGATACCCGCCGAAGAACACCTGCCGCCCGGTGGTCCGGGCGACGGCGGCGAAGCCGAGGGCGGCGGCGTAGTTCCCGGTCACGCTCCGGTAGACGCCCGGGGCGAGTGGAGACGCGGGGACCACGTACCGCTCGAAGAAGATCTCCGAGGTCTCGCCGTACGAGTACCCGGCGTCGTACACCTTGACGTTGGCCTCGGCCAGCTGCGGCTTCTTGGCGAACTTCCTCCGGATGGCGTCCCCCTGGGCGTCCGCAGGGCGGCTGAACAGCCAGTCGAGCAGGCCGAGCGCGAAGTAGTTCTTGCAGCGGGCGACGTCCTTGGCGGAGAGCCCGGAGCCGGCGAGGGCCAGCTCGGTGAGGCGGTTCATGTCGATGGCGACGACCCGGTACGTCTTCTTCAGCCCTTCCGCCTCGAGCGGGTTCGCGGCGTAGCCGGCCTTCTCGAGGTTGGGCAGCGTGAACGACCCCGAGTTGACGAGGAGGAGCCCACCCGGCTTCAGGTCCGAGAGGTTGGTCTTGAGCGCGGCCGGGTTCATGGCCACGAGCACGTCCGGCGCGTCGCCCGGGGTGTGCACGTCCTTCGCGCCGATGTTCACCTGGTAGCCCGACACGCCGGCGAGCGATCCGGCGGGCGCCCGGATCTCCGCCGGGAAGTCCGGGAACGTCGCGACGTCGTTGCCGGCCAGCGCGCTGGCCCGCGTGAACTCGGCACCGGTGAGCTGCATCCCGTCGCCGGAGTCGCCGACGAACCGGATGGTCACCGTCTCGACCTCTGCAACCTTGGGCCGGGACGGCGTTGTCTGCGTCGCCATGAGCGGATGGGCCTCCGTCGATCCCACGCACGGCCCTTCCCCGGTGATTCGTCGGGGTGGGCCGAAAGTGCGGAGAGGCACTCTAATCAGGCTTGACGCGTGGGAGTCAAGGAGCGCGCAGAGGGTGCGTCACCGGAGCCGCTCAGGCGGTCGGGGGGAAGATCTTCCCCGGATTGAGGATCCCCAGCGGATCGAACACGGCCTTGAGCCGGCGCTGCAGAGCGACGAGCTCTCGCCCCTGCTCGTACTCGAGGAGCTCGCGTTTCGCGAGGCCGACACCGTGCTCGCCGGTGATGGTCCCGCCGAGATCGACCGACGCCCGGAGCACCTCGGCGGCGGCCGCCTCGGCCCCGCCGCGCTCGTCCTCCCGGTCGAAGAGGACGTTGACGTGGAGGTTCCCGTCGCCCGCGTGACCATAGGTCGCGACCGAGAGCCCGTGCCGCCGGCCGATCTCCTTGACCTGCGCGACCAGGTCCGGAATCCGGGAGCGGGGAACGGCGACGTCCTCGGAGAGCTTGCGCGGGTGGATCGCCTTGAGGTTGACCGAGAGCATGCGGCGGGTCTCCCACAGGCTCCGCCGCTGCGCCTCGTCCCGGGCGACCACGATCTCCCCCTGCGCGTCCGCCCGGAGCGCCTCCGCGGCCAGCGCGAGCTCGTCGAACACGGCGTCCGCGTGGTTGCCGTCCACCTCGAGCAGGAGCGCGGCCCCCGCCCCGGAGGGGAACCGGTACGGCGAGGTCCGGGCGGCGGCCTCGAGCGAGACGTCGTCGAAGAGCTCCAGGCACCGAGGCAGGACGCCGCTCGTGAGGAGCCGGGTGACCGCCCGGGCCGCGTCGCCGACGGTCGCGAATGCGGCGAGGCCGGTCGCGACGTGGCGGGGCAGCGGAAGGAGCTCCAGCGTCACCTCGGTCACGATACCGAGGGTGCCCTCGCTCCCCACGAACAGGCCGGTGAGGTCGTAGCCGGCCACCCCCTTGATGCTCCGTTTTCCGACGCGGAGGAGCTCGCCCGTGGGGATCACGGCGGTGAGGCCGAGCACGTAGTCGCGGGTGACGCCGTACTTGAGCGCGCGCGGTCCACCCGCGTTCTCGGCCACGTTGCCGCCGATCGAGCACATGTCGAGCGAATTGGGATCCGGCGGGTAGAAGAGACCGAGCTTCTCCACCTCCGCCTGGAGATGACCCGTGATCACGCCGGGCTCCACGCGGCACAGGCCGTCGCCCGGCGCGACCTCCAGGATCCGGCTCATGCGCTCGAGCGAGACGGCGATGCCGCCCTCCAAAGCCATGATGCCGCCCGACTTGCCGCTCCGCGCGCCCACCGGGATCACCGGGGTCCGGCGCGTGGCGGCGATCGCGAAGACGGCCTGCACCTCCTCTGCCCGCTCCACGAGCACCACCGCATCCGGCGGGCGCGATCCCAGCTCGGACTCGTCGCGGCCGTAGACCTCCCGCCGCTCGGGGTCGAGGAGGATCCGGTCCGCGGGGAAGCGGCGCCGCAGCTCCGCCACGACCTCCGTCCGACCGGCGTTCACCCGAACACCTCCATGTTGGCGCCGGTCATCGCGTCGGGCGCGTCCAGCGCCGCGAACACCACCACCTTCGCCACGTCCTCGGGCGCCATCTCCGGCGGGAACGGCGTCTGTGCCAGCATGGCCGTGTCCACGCTCCCCGGCGAGACCGAGAGGCACTGGATCCCGGCGGGACGCAGCTCCTCGGCGAGGCACTTCGTGAGCCCGATGAGCCCCCACTTCGAGGCGTTGTACGGACTCGCGAGCGGCGTCCCCAGCGTCCCGGAGATGGAGGCGACGTTCACGATCCGTCCGCGACCGCGCGCCTTCATGCCGGGGATCACCTCTCGCGCACAGAGGAATGGGCCGGTGAGGTTCACGTCCAGCACCTCCCGGAACGCCTCGAGCGAGAGGTCCTCGGCGGGCCCGCGGACCAGGATCCCTGCGCCGTTCACGAGGAGGTCCACGGGACCGAGGACCCTCTCGTGCTCCTCCCGCAGCCGCCGCACGTCCGCCTCGCGCCGCACGTCCCCCGCGATCGCCAGCGATGCGCCGCCCGCATGCACCACGCGCTCCACCTCGGCCGCGGTCCGCGCGAAGACGGTCACCCGCACGCCGCGGGCCGTGAGCGCGCGTGCCACCGCGGCTCCGATGCCTCGCCCGCCGCCGGTCACGATGGCGGTCCGCGCCTCGGTCATCGACGCTTCCCCTTCCCCCGAGAAACCGTGGGCCGCCCTCTCCCTCTCGCTCCAGGCGTAGCCGCTCTCTCGATGGCGTCGAGCATTCCCCTGCGCTCGGCCGGAACCCGGGCCATCGCGCCGGCCCATCCCTCCGCATGTGCGCGCGCGCGGGTGCGCCGCTCTCCCCGGACGGTGAGACAGAGGTGCTCCGCCTCGAGCACGCAACCCGCACCGCGCGCCCCGAGGTGCTCCACCAGCGCCGCCGCGATCTGCTGCGCGAGATCCTCCTGGAGCACCAGCCGGTGCGCGAGCGTGTCCACGAGCTGGACGATCTGGCCGAAGCCGACGAGCCTCCCACCCGGCAGGTAACCGACGTGGGCCACGCCGCGCGAGGGCAGGAGGTGGTGCGGGCAGACGGAGTGGTACTCGATCCCGGTGAGCGCGACGAGCGCGCGCGCTTCGCTCTCGGAGCCCTCGGCCAGGATGTCGGCAGGCGTGGTTGCGTACCCGTCGAGCAGCTCCTCGAGCCACGCCTGCGCCACGCGGGCCGGCGTCGCCGCGAGCTCACGGGAGCTCCGCACCGCGCCCGGCAGACCGAGGGCGTCGAGGAACTCCGCCACGGCGCCGGCCACCGCGCTCGCCCGGGGCCTAGCGGCCACCGGGCCCTCGGTACGTCACGCAGGAGTCGGGGATCTCGTACAGCCGGATCTCGCACAACCCGGGCACGTGGGGGGCGAGCACCTCCCAGATCCAGCGGGCGATGTTCTCGGCCGTGGGGTTCTCGAGAACATCGTTCAGGTCTCGGTGGTCGGCGCGAGCGAGCACGTGCTCCTGGACCGCCTGCTTGATGAGGCCGAAGTCGATGATCATACCGGCCCGGGGGTCGACCTCCCCCTCGAGGCCGACGAAGAAGCGGTAGTTGTGCCCGTGCTGGCGGAAGCACGGTCCGTCGTAGCGGGGGAGCCGGTGGGCGGCGGCGAAGGAGAACTCCACGTCGAGGCGCATGCGCCGGCGGTCGGTGTAGTCGATTGCGGCCATGCGGCCCTTATAGCTCCACGCGGAGCTCTCCGCTCCCGCCGACCCCGCGAACACGAAGCACCTCTGCGTCGCCCGACCTGGACACTGCCGGGGCAGCGCACGCGCACGTACTTCGACGGCGCGGCTGACTGCGCTGCCTCCCGACGCGACGTGTCATAAGGGTTCCCCACCCGGTGGGGGCCCATTGGGGCACTCCGGACCACCCGGGACCGTAACCCGTTGCGGAGCTATGCGTCATCTCTATCGGGGGAAGGGTGTGACCATGCGCACCGTACTCGTCGAGTCGGATCCCCAGCGTCGTGCGGAGCTGGGGCGCATCCTGGAAGCCGCCGGCCACTCGATCGCGCTCGCACCGGATCTGGCGGGAGCGTACCTCGAGGTGCTGGCGGGTGAGGAGCTGCGGGCCTCGGGGAAGCGGGGGCGGCCGAGCCTGGCCGAGCTGGATCGGCGCTACGCGCGCGAGATCCTGCAGCAGACAGGCGGAAACAAGACGCGCGCCGCGGAGATCCTGGCCATCGACCGGAAGACGCTCTACCGGCTCATCGGGGAAGGCCCAGGGCACCGGCACGAAGTCGCCGAGCCCGAGCCGATGGCGGTACCCCTGCAGACGAGCCCGCGGAACGTCTAGTTCCCTGCGGCTCAGGCGCCGGCATTTCCGGGCTGCGCCGCGGCGGCCTCGGCCGCCGTGTTGAGCGCGTTCTTCAGGACCTGGCTCGGGCGGAAGGTGAGGACCCGCCGGGCGCTGATCTCGATCTCCTCACCGGTCTGAGGATTCCGCCCGACTCGGGACTTCTTGTCCCGGATGATGAAGTTCCCGAAGCCGCTGATCTTGATCTTCTCGCCGCGCTCCAAGGTCTCCTTGATGGTGTCGAACACCATCTCGACGACCTCGGCGGCTTCCTTCTTGGAAAAGCCCACCTTCTCGTAGACGCTCTCGATGATGTCGGCCTTGGTCACGGATCGCTCTCCGGGTCGGCGCGGCTAAGTGTCGATTTCCGTAGCGTAATTCTCCGGCCCTGTCAAATTCGCGCGGGTCCTGGTCCGCGCGACCGGGCCCCGACGGCTCACCGCCCCTGCTCCCGTCCTTCTTCCACCTTCTCGAGCTCCTCGCGCGCCCGTTCCCGCGCGGCGCGGGTCCGCTCGGCGGCCTCCTCGAGGATCCGCTCCGCCTCCGGCGGCGCGGGTGCGGACACCACCGCGCCCGAGGGCTCCCGGCCGAGGCCTGCGGTGCGCGCGAGGACGAACGAGCTCGCAGCCACCGCGAGCACCGAGACGCACAGGGCGACGATCGACGCGAACCGCCCGGCGCCGCCCCGCACGGCGCGAAAGGACAGCACCGCCGCGGCCAACCCGACGGCCAGGCCGAACGGCGCGGCGAGTGGGTTCCACGACGAGAGCGCGGCGGCGATCGCGAAGCCGAACGCCGGGAGGACCCGCCTTTGCTGCGGAGACACGGCCTACCCTCGCAGCTCCGCGCCGACGCGCTTCGCGAGCCGCTCGAGGATGCGGCGATGGGCGGCGTCCGCGTCGGCGTCGGTCAGGGTGCGATCCGGCGCGCGGTAGCGGATGGCGAGTGCCAGGTTCTTCTTCCCGGCGGCGAGGGGCGCGCCGCGGTAGACGTCGAAGAGGGTCACGGCCTCGACGAGCGGCTCCTCGCGCACGACGGCCTCGACCGAGGCCGCCGTGACGGTCTCCTCCACCACCACGGCAAGGTCTCGGAGGACGGCGGGCAGGTGAGGGATGGGCCGGTACTGCGGGACGAGCTTCGCGGCCCGGAGGAGCGCGTCGAGATGGAGCTCGAAGGCGAACACCCCGCGCGGAAGTTCGAAGGCCGCGGCGACCTTCGGATGCAGCTCGCCGACGTCACCGAGGACGTGCTCGCCGAGGGACAGCCGGGCGGAGTGGCGCGGGTGGAGCCACGTATCCGCGGGCGTTCTCCACTCGACACCCCGGATCCCGAGCGCGTCGAGCACGCCCTGCACCGCCGCCTTGGCGTCGTAGAAGTCGACCGCCTCGCCGCCGACCGCCCATCCCACGGGATGGCGGCGGCCCAGGAGGACACCCGAGACTTGCAGGGACTCGCTCGAAGGCTCGTCGGCACTCCGCCCCGGAATCGGGTTCGGGTGATACGTGCGCGCGATCTCGTACAGCCGGACGTCATCCACGCGCTGCCGCCGGTTGTGAACCGCGTTCTTGAGGAGCGAGGGGACCAGCTTCGTCCGCATCACCGCGAGGTCCGCGCTGATCGGGTTCTTGAGGGCGACGCCCAGGGCGCGCCCCTTCCCGTCGCCGGTGACGACCGTGTACTCGAACGGTTCGAGCTCGCGTGTAGCGACGAAGCTGAAGTTCACGGCCTCGCCGAACCCGGAGGCTTCGAGCGCCGCCCGGATGCGGCCGACCGCGCGCGCCTCGTCCGGCTCCGCGGGCGTGTCCACCGCGTTCGCTGGCAAGGTCTCCGGGATGGCGTCGTAGCCCTTCGTCCGGACGAGCTCCTCGACGAGGTCTTCCTCGATCGACACATCGGCGCGCCAGCTCGGCACCTTCCACGTCGCTCCCTCGGCGTCGGCGGCGCGGGCCTCGAAGCCGAGACCGGAGAGGATACGCTCCGTCTCCACGCGCGAGACGTCCATCCCGAGCACCTCCGCCGGACGGTGCCAGCGGAGACGGACCTCCGGGGAGCGGACCTCGCGCGGGTGCGCGTCGACGACGCCCGGCCGTACGGTGCCGCCCGCGAGTTCCGCGATGAGCGCGGCGCAGCGGTCCACCGCTGGGATCACCATGCCCGGATCGGCGCCGCGCTCGAACCGGTACGAGGCCTCGGTCTTGAGCGCGTGGCGGCGCGAGGTTCGGCGAACGGTGGACGGCTGGAACCACGCGGACTCGAGGAGCACGCGGGTCGTCCCCGCCGAGATCTCGGAGTCCCCTCCCCCCATCACGCCGGCGAGCGCGCTGCCGCGATCGCGGTCGGCGATGAGGAGGTCGTCCGGATCGAGCGCGCGGTCCTTCCCGTCCAGCGTCGTGATGTGCTCGCCCTTCCGGGCGGTGCGGACCACGATCTCGCGCCCGGTGACCTTCTCCAGATCGAAGGCGTGGAGCGGGTGGCCGAGCTCCAGGAGCACGAGGTTGGTCGCGTCGACCACGTTGGAGATCGAGCGGATGCCGAGCGCCTCCAGCCGGCGTGCGAGCCAGAGCGGCGAGGGCCCGATCTTCACCCCCTCGATCACGCGCGCGGCGTAGCGGGCGCACTTGTCCTTGTTCTCGATCCGGACCTTCACAGCCTCGCCGGCGGGCTTCCCGGACTCGGCGAGCTTCCGGTCGGGGCGGCGGATCTGCCGGCCGAGCAGCGGCGCGAGCTCCCGCGCGATGCCGAGGTGCGAGAGTGCGTCCGGCCGGTTCGGGGTGACGTTCACTTCCAGGAGAACGTCGTCGAGGCCCAGTACCTGTGCGATCGGCAACCCGGGCGCGGTGTCCTTCGGGAGGACGAGGAGCCCGCTCGCCTCCTCGGAGATCCCGAGCTCGTGGGCGGAGCAGAGCATTCCGGACGACTCCACCCCGCGGAGCTTGGCCTTCTCGATCTTCGTGCCCCCCGGCAGAAGGGCACCGACGGTGGCGAGCGGAACGACGTCGCCGACCTGGTAGTTCTTCGCGCCGCAGACGATCTGGAGCGGCTCACCGCCGCCGCGGTCGACGCGGGTCACCGAGAGCTTCTCTGCGTTCGGGTGCTTGTCGGAGGAGAGGATCCGGGCGGTGACGACGCCCTCGAGGCCCTTCCCCATCCGTTCGATCGCCTCGACCTCGAGGCCGACCGCGGTGAGGCGGCGGGCGACTTCCTCGGGCGACGGGAGGTCGCCCAGGAGCTCGGAGAGCCATTTGACGGAGACGCGCATCGCGGGCCTAGAACTGCTCGAGGAAGCGGAGGTCGTTCTCGAAGTAGAGGCGGAGATCGTCGATGCCGTAGCGGAGCATGGCCAGGCGCTCGACGCCCATGCCGAACGCGAACCCGGTGTTCCTCTTCGGGTCGATGCCGCCGTTCTCGAGCACCTTCGGGTGGACCATGCCGGCCCCGAGCACCTCCAGCCAGCCGGTCTCCTTGCACGTCCCGCAGCGCTTGTGACCGCCGTTTCCGTCCGGCAACCTGCCCTTGCCCCCGCAGATCGAGCAGGAGACGTCCACCTCTGCACCCGGCTCGACGAACGGGAAGTAGCTCGGGCGGAAGCGCGTCCTCGTGCCCGGGCCGAAGTATGCGCGGGCGAAGGCGGCGAGCGTCCCCTTGAGGTCGGCGAAGGTGATCCCCTCTGCGACGCAGAGCCCCTCGACCTGGTGGAACATCGGGGAGTGGGTCTGGTCGTAATCGGAGCGGTAGACGCGGCCGGGGCAGATGATCCGAACCGGCGGGCTGCCGAGCCGGAGCATGGCGCGGATCTGCACCGGCGAGGTGTGCGTGCGGAGGAGGACGCTCCCGGTCTTCACGCCGTCGCGCAGCGTGGACTCGTCCACGTAGAACGTGTCCTGCATGTCCCGGGCCGGGTGGTCGGCCGGGATGTTGAGCGCCTCGAAGTTGTAGGCGTCGAGCTCGATCTCCGGACCGCTCGCCACCTCGTAACCGAGGCGAGCGAAGATGGCCGAGATCTCCTCCGTCGCCCGGGTGATCGGATGGCGGTGGCCGCGCGGCACGAGGGCCCGCGCAGGCGCGGTCACGTCGATCGGCGGACCCGAGAGCTCGGCCCGGAGCGCCAGGTCCTCGAGCTTGCCCCGGCCCTGATCGAGCAGCTTCTCGACCTCGTCGCGGACCCGGTTGGCGACCTCGCCGACCTTCGGGCGCAGATCGGCAGCGAGCTGTCCCATGGCGCGGAGCACCTGGGAGAGCTCGCCCTTCTTGCCGAGAAAGCGGACCCGCAGCTCCTCGAGACCCTTCTCGTCCGCGGCGGCACCGATGGCCTCGCGGGCGCTCCGGGCGAGCGCCTCGAGCTGCGAGAGGAGGTCGGCCACGGGCCGCCCTCAGGCCTGCGCGGCCTTCACCACGGCGGCGAAGTCGCCGGGGACGGCCAGCGCCAGGTCCGCCAGGATCTTCCGGTCGAGCGCCACGCCGGCCTTCTTCATGGCCGCCGTGAGGCGCGAGTAGGTGGTCCCGTTGAGCCGAGCGGCCGCGTTGATGCGCGCGATCCAGAGCGCGCGGAAGTTGCGGCGCTTGAGGCGGCGGTCGCGGGTGGAGTAGTTGAGGGCGCGCTCCACCGCCTGATTGGCGCGCTTGTAGCAGTTCTTCCTGCGCCCGCGGAACCCCTTGGCGAGCTTCAAAACGCGGTTGCGACGACGACGGGCCTTGATCCCCTTCTTGACGCGCATCTTCCTTCTCCTTGCCGGCGGGAGGCGTGGCGATCGTCACTCAGCGTGACGGCGCGAACGCGCTTCGGAGCCCCGCTTGGGCGTTCCTGCTCGTGACTACCACGAGCACTCCTGTTGACCCGCTCAGCCTGAGCCTGTCGAAGGCCCCGCCCTACCGGGCGTACGGGAAGCACTCCAGGATCTTCTTCTGGTCCACCGGGGCGAGATGATCGGTGCCCTTGAGGTGGCGCTTCTGCTTCTTGGTCTTTCCGAACGTCGCCAGGTGGCGCACGCCGGCGCGGCGGAACTTCACCTTGCCGGACTTCTTCACCTCGAAACGCTTCTTGGCTCCGCTCTTCGTCTTCAGCTTGGGCATCTCGTCGTTCCTCGTCTTCGCTGTCCGGTGGGCCTACCGCGAGCCGGGGCTCTCGGGCGCCGGTGCGGGGGATGGGGCGGCCGGCGGC
>JAEZXM010000257.1 GCA_023419875.1 Pseudomonadota bacterium
GGCGTGGACCGCGCCCCCGCGATGCTCCGCGCCGCGTCCCGCGAGGCCGCGACGGCCCGGCTTCCGCTCGCGCTCGTGCGCGGCGACGCGCTCACCCTGCCCTTCGCCTCCGGGGCGTTCGACGGCGTCACCGGCCACAGCCTCCTCTACCTCCTCCCCGACCCACGCGCGGCGCTCCGCGAGATCCGCCGCGTGCTCCGTCCCGGAGGCGCCGTCGTCTTCCTCGAGCCTCGGGCCGGCAGGGCCTCGCTCCGCGCCGCCCTCGCGGTGGGCGCGCGCTGCGCCGCCTCGATGGTGCTCTGGCGCGCGATGGCGCGCCTCCACCGGCGCTTCGACGAGCGGTCGCTCCCGGCGATCCTGGAAGAGGTCGGCCTGCGCGCAGCTCGCGCCTGGCCGGCGCTGTTCGGGTTCGGGGTGATGGGGACGGCGAGCGCGCCCTGACACCCGCGCGGCGATCCGAGACGAGCCTAGAACAACCCGATCGTGAAGTGCACCGCGTACAGCGACTCGTTGACGGCGCGATCGCGGTCGAGGTTGAACCCGAGATCGAGCGCCGCCGGCCCGATGGGCGTCACGAACCGTGCCCCGGCGCCGGCGCAGGGACGGATGCGGCGCCAGTCGACGTTCTGCGGGTCCAGCCAGAGGTTGCCGGCGTCCAGGAAGAGACCGAGCTCGACGCGGCGGGCCACCGGGAGACGCAGCTCGAGCTTGCCGAGGAGGAACGCCTCGCCGCCCTCGGACACCGCCGCGTCGCCGCGCGCGACCCGGCGCCCGCGGTCGGTGCACCCCGCGCCGGTGGGCGAGGTGGCGCACTGGCGCGCCTCCTCGGCGAGCTGCGGACGGACGTCCTCCTGGATGAGCTGCTCCTCGCCGAAGCCGCGCAAGGTCGCGGCGCCGCCCAGGAAGAAGCGCTTGGGGACGATGGTCCGCGACCGCCCGTCGAGCGGGAAGACCTGGCCGCCGCGGACCGAGAGCGCCAGCACCGCCTGGCCCAGCGGGAAGTACGCCGACAGGAGGCCGGAGCTCTTGATCAGGTTCGTGTGGATGTTCGAGCCCGGGAGCACTCCCAGGACCTGCTCGTCCGGTGAGCCGAGCGAGTGCTCGTACTCCAGCCAGCCGGAGAGGAACCACCCGCGCCGCGGGTGGACCGAGTTGTCGCGGTAATCGAAGGTGAAGGACGGCCGGAGGGAGTGGAGCGTGGTGGTGCCCTCGTCGAACCGGAGCCGCTCCACGTCCTGCTGGGTGAGCGGACCGACCGCGCCGGTGCGCTCGATCACGTCCACCTCCAGCTCGTACTGGAGCGAGAACCTGGTCCGCGAGGTGACGCCCATGTCGATGCCGGCAACGGACGAGGCCTGCCGCAACCCGTAGGCGGGGCGGCGGAGGATCTGGCCGATGAAGTTGAGGCGCGCGGCGGTGGGGACGGGCACGTCGGTGAGGCGACCGGTGCGCAGCCCGATGTCGACCTCACCCTCGAAGCGATCACTCGCCCGGCGGCCCTCGAGGTCCGGCCTCATGTCGAAGGCATTCACCGGATAGTTCACCTTGCCTCGCAGCGAGAGCTCCAGCGCCCGCCCCAGGAGGTTGGGCCGCCTGTACTCGAGCTGCGCGCGCGGCCCTTCGGCGATGGAGAAGCCGAAGGACTGGGTGAGAGAGGCGTACGGGCGTTCGGTCACCTCCACCACGAGGTCCTTGGTCTCCCCGGGCGCGTCGGGGTCCTCGAGGCGCAGGTTCACCGAGCGGAAGACGCCCGTCTCGAGGAGCGCGCCCTGGCTCCGGGCCACCGCCTCCGGATCGTAGACCTCCCCCTCGCGAAGCCGGAGCCGGCCGCGGATGTAGCTCTCCCGCGTGCGGCGGTTCCCGGTGACGAAGACCTGCCCCACCCGGACCTGCGGCCCTTCCTCGACCACGAACCGCACCGCCATCGTGTGGTCCGCGGGATCGCGGTCCTCGCGCACGTCCACCCGGGCGAAGACGTGGCCCTGGGCGGCGAGCCGGCGGAGCAGGGCCGAGCGGGCCCCCTCGACCCGCTGATAGGCGAAGGGCTCGCCGCGCGCGAGCCGGAGCTCCCTGGGCAGGTCCGTGAGCCGGACCAGCTCCGACCCCACGATCTCGACGTCGCCCAGGGTGGTTCGAGGCCCTTCCCGGAGCCGGACGGAGACGCTGACCTCGCGCCGCGGCGCGGAGAGCTCGACGGAGGTGCCGAGGTAGAGCGCCTCGAGCCAGCCCTGCTCGCGGAGCTCCTCGGCGATCCGCTCTCCGGCCTTGTCCCAGCTCGCTTCCTCCCAGAACTCGCCGGCGGGCAGCGCCGCCGGCGGACCGGCGCGCGCGGGGAGGCCGGGGAAGGAGGCCGACCGGAGCCGCTCCGGGTCGCCCTCCTCCTCGGCGGGAGCGGTCTCCTCGACGAGCTGCGCGACGAGGCGCGTCCGGAGCCAGTCCTGCGTGTGCGCCTCGGGCCCCTCGAAGCGGATCGCCAGGATGCGGTGGCGGGGGCCCTCGAAGACGCGGAGGACCACGACGAGGTCCTCGCCGCGGGGGAGCTCCTCGGCCTCGACCCGCGCCGCCGCGAATCCGCGCCTCCGGTAGAAGGCGCGGAGCCGATCCACCGCGGTGTCGAGCGCGTGCACGTCGAGCGGCTGGTCGGGCTCGAGCCCCATCTGCCGCTCCAGCAGGGCGGCAGGGAAGACGGCGTTGCCCCGAAAGGCGAGCGCGATGCGTGGGCCGGCGGCGACCGGAAAGACGACGTCCACC
>JAEZXM010000309.1 GCA_023419875.1 Pseudomonadota bacterium
GGGGGGGGGGGGGGGGGGGGGGGGCCTCACGGCGGGCACGGCCGGGATAGGGTACAGCACCCGTGTCCTCACCGCAGCGCACACGAGATCCCCCGCAGCTCAGCCGCGTCCGCTGACTCCGCCCAGCCGTGTACGATCCGTGTCAGGCGGCGTCTAGACTCGTCTCGCAACTCGGGGTGATGGCCGGCGCGCCCCGGTTCGGCGTACACCGACGGCCTCGGCCATCGACTGGCACCCAGCACGCGGGAGCGTACATGCGCCGTCTGATCATGCTCGCAGCGTTCGCTCTCGCGGTTTCCGGTTGCGAGGCCACGAGGCACGCCACCTGCCGGAGCATGGGAAAGAAGAAGGTCTTCAAGTCGGTCTGCAACTTCCACAACCGACGAGGAGAGTGCACGAGCTGGGTCGGGATGGATGTCTGGGAGAAGTACTGCGTCAGCTGGGAGTGCCACCCAGGCTACGTCTACGAACGGGAGGGGGTCTGCATCGAGCCCGCCGAGGCCAAGCGGAGGAGGGCGGAGGAAGCCAGCGAACTCCGGCGAAAGGAAGAGACGGCGGCCCACGAGCGCCAGCGGGCGTGCGACCGTGGCGACAGCGAGGCGTGCCGGAAGGCAGGGCGAATGCAGGACGCCCTCGACCTGGTCGAGTCGCGGTGCGCCGAGGGCGACGCCTCCGGCTGTCAGGACCTGCGCGTCTTCCTCGAAGCCGGAGCGCGGCCGACGGGGGACTACGGCCGCATCTCCGCCGCGATGGAGCGCCTCTGCCACGAGGGGCGCGCCTCCGGCAAGTTCCAGCAGGTATGGGCCTGCCACAGCCTCGGGCAGATGCACCGGGAGGGCTGGGGCGTGCCCCGCGATCCCGTGCGCGCCGGCACGTTCTTCGCGATCGCCTGCGACCGGTCCGTCGCAGTGTCGT
This sequence comes from Pseudomonadota bacterium, assembly GCA_023419875.1. Taxonomy (GTDB): domain Bacteria; phylum Myxococcota; class Myxococcia; order Myxococcales; family Anaeromyxobacteraceae; genus Anaeromyxobacter. Next base: position 916 of record JAEZXM010000309.1, read on the forward strand.
GCGCTGCGCTCGCCGGGTTGAGCGAGACGGGGAAGGCGAGAGCGCAGCCCTCGTCTCCGCGCTGAGGTGCGGGCGCCCCACCCGGTACCGGAGCGGCGGCGCCGCCCTGCATAGACCTTGCCCAGGAGGTGCTCCGTGCTCAGCAAGTCCATGCAAGACGCGCTCAACGCTCAGATCAACGCCGAGCAGTATTCCGCCCAGCTCTACCTCTCCATGGGCGCCCACTGCGAGCTGCGGAGCTTCCGCGGCTTCGCGCACTGGCTGCGGGTGCAGGCCGCGGAAGAGAACGCGCACGCGCTCAAGCTCCTCGACTACCTGCTCGACCGCGGCGCCCATCCGGCGATCCTCCCGCTCGCAGCGCCGCCTTCGGAGTTTGGCGGGATGATCCAGGTCTTCGAGCAGGCGCTGAAGCACGAGGAGGGGAACACCGCCCGGATCCATTCGCTCTTCCAGCAGGCCCGGGAGGAGCGGGACCACGCGACCGAGCTCGCCCTCCAGTGGTACGTGACGGAGCAGGTCGAGGAGGAGTCCACGATCCGCCAGGTCCTCGATCACCTCCGGGCCGTCGGCGACAAGGGTGGGGGCATCTGGTACCTCGACTCGCGGATGGGGAAGCGCGGGAAGGAGTGACGCGCGCCCCCGGGCGTGCAATCCGGCCGCGGACCAGGTACAACGGCCGGCCTTGCGCGGCCCTCCCACTCGCCGCCGAGCCCGGGGCCCCGTGACGACCTTCGCCGACCTGCAGCTCTCCGAGAAGTCGCTGCACGCCCTCGCGCGCGCGGGGTTCGAGCTCCCCACGCCGATCCAGGCGCGGGCCATCCCGCCGGCGCTCGCCGGCCGCGACGTCATCGGCACCGCCGCCACCGGCACCGGGAAGACCGCCGCCTTCGTGCTCCCCATCCTCGAGCGGCTCTCCGGCAAGGCCGGCACCCGCGCCCTGATTCTCGCGCCCACCCGCGAGCTGGCGCTCCAGATCGGCGAGGAGGTCGCCCGGTTCGGCCGCGGTCGCCACGTGCGCGGTGCGGTGATCATCGGCGGCGTCGGTATGGGCGCGCAGGCGGCGGCGTTCCGGGACGGTCACGAGGTGATCGTGGCCACCCCGGGCCGGCTGGTGGATCACCTGCAGCAGGGGACCGCCCGGCTCGACCGGATCGAGATCCTGGTGCTCGACGAGGCCGATCGGATGCTCGACATGGGCTTCAAGCCCCAGCTCACCCGGATCCTCCAGCGGCTGCCCAGGGCTCGGCAGTCGCTGCTCTTCTCGGCCACGACCGGCGGCGAGGTGGCCGAGTTCGCCGCCGCGCACCTCCGGGATCCCGTCCGCGTGGAGGTCGCCCGGAGCGGCACCACCGCCGCTCGCGCCGACCAGCGCGTGTTCCTCTGCGACCAGGAGGAGAAGCTTCCGCTCCTCCTCGCGCTGCTCGAGGAGGACGAGCTGTCGACGCTGGTCTTCACCCGCACCAAGCGCCGCGCCGATCGCGTCTTCAAGGGGGTGGGGCGCGCGGGGCACAAGGTGGCGCGCATCCACGCCGACCGCTCGCAGGGGCAGCGCCGGCAGGCGCTGGACGGCTTCAAGGAGGGCCAGTACCGGGTGCTGGTCGCGACCGACATCGCCGCCCGGGGCATCGACGTGGCCGACATCGGCCACGTGGTGATCTTCGACCTGCCGCACGTGCCCGAGGACTACGTGCACCGCGTGGGCCGGACGGCGCGCGCGGAGGCGGCGGGCCGAGCCTCGACGTTCTGCGCCCCCGAGGAGGCCGGGCTGTTGCGCGACGTGGAACGGCTCACGCGGATCGACCTGCCGCGGGCCGAGGTGCCGCGCCAGAGCGCGGCGTTCCAGGCCGAGTGGGCCCGGGCCGCCGAGGGGCGCGCCCACCAGGGCGTCCCTCCGCACCGGCGCCCCGGCCACGCCGCCGGGTCCCGGCGCTCCACGGG
>JAEZXM010000439.1 GCA_023419875.1 Pseudomonadota bacterium
CTTGGTGGTCCGCTCGTGGTGAGCCTGTCGAACCACGAGCGGGGGAACGCGGTGCCCTCGCCCTTCGACAGGCTCAGGGCGAACGGGTGGCCTTTCTGGTCCGCTCGTGGTGAGCTTGTCGAACCACGAGCGGTGACGGGATCTCCTCAAGCGAGCGTCGCCGTGAAGCCTCGTTCTCGTGATCAGAACCGCTCCTCCGCCCCGATCCCGCCCGTCCGCGCGAGCACGTCCGCGAGCGCGAGCAGGTCCCGCCACTCCGCCGGCGCCAGCGGGACGACCGAGAGCCGGCCCTGCCGCACGAGCACCGATCCCTCGAAGGCCGGCTCGAGCTTGAGCTGCTGGAGCGGCACGGGCGCGGGCAAGGGCTCCACCGCGCGCACGTCCACGCAGACGAGCTCGCCGTCGCCGGTCGGGTCCGGGTACGCGGTGCGGACCACCTCGGCGATGCCCACCGCGCGCTTCTCCCCGGAGTGGTAAAGGACCGCGCGATCCCCCTTGCGCATCGCCTGGAGGTTGCGCTGCGCCTGCGGGTTCGAGACGCCCGTCCAGGCCGTCACCCGGTCGCGCAGGAGGTCTTCCCAGGAGTACGAAGAGGGCTCGGTCTTGAGCAGCCAGTAGGCCATCCAGGACGACCTTAGGGGCCGCACCGCGGGGCTGCAACTGGACGGCCGGGGGCAGCGGCCGCGGGGCCGTGTTATAGGTGCGCCGTGTTCGGGTTGTCCTTCACCGAGCTGGCGATCATCGCCATCCTCGCCCTCCTCTTGCTCGGGGCAGATCGGCTCCCGGACGCGGCCCGGACGGTGGGCAAAGGGCTGCGGGAGCTGCGCCGGGCGACCGAGGACCTGAAGGACCAGCTCGAGACCGAGGTGTACGCCGACGAGCGGAGGCGGCGGCAGCTCCCCGTCGCGCCCGTGCCCGCGGGCGAGCGATCGGCGGAGCCGGCGCCGCCCGGGGCCGAGAGCGTCCCCGGGTACCTTCCTGGCTTCGAGCCGACCGCGCCGGGTGCCGCCTCGGTCGAGCCCGAGTCCGTCGCCGCTCCCGCTCCCACGGCGGACGCCGAAGACACGCCGCGCACATGACGACCTCCGCCCCCAGGCTCCCGCCCGGCGCGCCCGAGCCGGAGAACGAGGTCCGGCTCAGCTTCGTCGAGCACCTGCGCGAGCTCCGCAAACGGCTGGTCCACGCGATCTACGGGATCCTCGCCGGCATGGCGCTCGTCGGATGGTTCGTGCCCAGCATCGTCGACGGGCTCATGGCTCCCGTGCGGGCGGCGCTGCCGGAGGGGGACCGGACCTTGTGGACCCGGACCGCCGTCGAGCCGTGGTTCGTCTACCTGAAGGTTGCGATCTACGGCGGCCTCTTCCTGGCGGCGCCATGGGTGCTGTGGCAGCTCTGGCAGTTCGTCGCGCCGGGGCTGTACAAGCGCGAGCGGCGGCTGGTCCTGCCGTTTCTGTTCTTCGGGACCCTGCTGTTCTATGCCGGCGCCGCGTTCTGCTACTTCATCGTGCTGCCGCCGGCGTTCCCGGCCCTGCTCAGCATCATCGAGGGGACCGCCATCAAGCCCCTCTGGACCCTCTCCGAGCAGCTCTCCCTCGTGCTCGCGATGCTCCTCGGCTTCGGGGTCGTCTTCGAGGTGCCGGTGATCATCGGGTTCCTGTCGATGATCGGGCTCGTCTCGTGGCGGTTCCTCGCGAAGTATCGCCGCCACGCGATCATCGCCAACGTGGCGCTCGCGGCGATCATCACGCCCACCGGGGACCCGGTGAACCTCGCCCTCATGGCGGTCCCGCTGATCCTGTTCTACGAGATCGGGATCGTGCTCGCCCGGATCCTCGGCAAGAAGCCGGCGCCGGCCGGGAAGGGCGCGACGTGATCCTCACGATCATCGCCATCCTGCTCGCGCTGGCCATCCTCGGGCGAAACCTGCCCCGCGCGATCCGCTACCTCCGCACCCCCCGCGAGGGCGGGACCATGGGGATGGTCGCCGTGGTGAACGTGCTGCTCGCCTTTGCGGTCCTGGTGATGGCCCTCGTCCAGAGCCTCGCCGGGTCGAGTCTCGGACGTTGACCGGGATTAGGGTACCCCTCGAAAGGAACCTTGGATGCATCGACCCCGGCGACGCCGCGACCTCGGCAGCTCCTTCACGTTCGGCGGGCGGCTCCCCGGAGCCGTCGGCTTCGTGCTCGTCCTCATCGGCGTCGTGACCCTCGGGTCGTGGATGGCGCCGGACAGGGGTGCGTGGGCCTTCCTCCGGTCGGGTGCCATCCTGGGCGGAGAACTCTGGCGGCTCGTCGCCTATCCCCTCGTGCAGGAGGAGCCGACGGCGCTCGTCTTCGGGGCGCTCGCGATCTGGTTCTTCGGCCCATGGCTGGCGATCCAGTACGGGGAGCGCTGGTTCCTCGGATACCTGCTCCTCGTGACGGTGGGCTCCGCCCTCGTGACGCACGCCCTCGGGGCCGTGTTCGGGGTCGGCTTCGCGTTCGTGGGGGTGTGGCCGCTCGTGGACGCGGTCGTGCTGCTCTGGGCACTCCAGAACCAGCACCAGCGGGTCCTCCTCATGTTCGTCCTGCCGGTCTCGGGCCGGATCCTCGCGATCATCACCGTCGCACTCAACGTGCTCTGGGCGCTCTGGGGCATGTCCCGCGACGGCCTCGCCGGCCTCCTCCACTTCATGCCGCCGCTCGCGTCCCTGGGGATCGCCTATGTCGTGCACCGCGGAGGGATCCGGCTTCCGCTCCGGCGCTGGCGCCTCGGCTTGCGCGAGTGGAACATGGAGCGGCAGCTGCGGCGCCGCTCCAAGCACCTGCACGTCGTCGGAAAGGCGGGCCAGCGCGGGAAGCAGTGGATGAACTGAACCGCTCAGCTCACCGACACCTGCTTCACCGCCGCCTGGTATACCCAGATCCGCCCCGTGCTCGTGCGGGCGTCGGCCGGGATCATGAAGAAGCCGAAGGCGCCCTCGCTGTAGTCGGGGCTGAACCCGGCCACCTGGCGACCGTCGCGGAACGTCACGCGGACGCGGCTGCCGTACGGCGCGTCGGGCTGCTCCCCGGGCGCGAGCATGAAGAAGATCGCCTTCACGTTCTCGGTCGCGAGCGGCTCGCTCGGGCCGCCCTGGCTCGAGGCGAGTGCGAGCTCCGGCGCGGCGAGGTCCGCGTTCTCGAGGAAGCCGCGCTTCACCTGGCCCTCGAGCGTGTGGACCACGACGCGGTGTGAGCCGTGGACGTAGAAGTCGGACGCGGGCTGCCCGGGATCGAGCACCTCGGCCTCGGGCGCGACCTCGACCGCGGCCTCCGGCTCCGGGGTCCAGGCAGCATCGGGCTGGGGGTCCGGGGGCAGCGGCTCGGAGGCGGGCGCGGCCTCCTCCATGGCCTCCACCGCCTCGGCCGGAACCTCCTCGATCATCGCGTCCGCGTCGAGGGTCGGGATGTCGTCCTCGTGGACCGCATCCGGCGTCCCTTGCCCGATGGCGGCGAGGGTGGCGGCGGCCTCGTCGGCCACCTCGACGACCTCCTGCGCGGCAACGGGCGTGCCCTCCGGGCTGTCACCCCAGGGAAGTCCGGCCCCGCTTTCACCGTCGGTCGAGAGCTCGCCGGCCGAGAAGTCGAGGAGCTCCGCTCCCGCCCCCTGCCCGTCCGGCGCGGGCGCGGCCGCGTGCGCGTCGTCGGCAGCGAGCTCCTCTCCCTC
>JAEZXM010000588.1 GCA_023419875.1 Pseudomonadota bacterium
CTTCTGGGCCCCCCCAGCAAGAGTGCCCGGCTTCTGGAGCGCCGCCAGCGGCCCGGCCTGGAGCCGCCGGATCCGCTCCTCGAGCGGCGGGTGGGTGGAGAGGAAGCCGGCGCTGAAGCCGCCCAGCCCGTTCGCGAAGAAGAAATGCGCCGCTTCAGGCGCGTGGGGGTTCACGATCGCGGAGCCCTGGGTCCGCACCTTGGCGAGCGCGGTGGCGAGGCTCGCGGGGTTGCGCGTGAACTGGACCGCGGCGGCGTCGGCGAGGAACTCGCGCTGGCGGGAGACCGCGAGCCGGATGAGCCGGCCGAAGAAGGCGCCGATCGCGCCGGCGACGAGGAACACGAGGCCCACGGCGAAGATCGCGGCGACGCCCTTGCCCCGGCTGCGCGAGCGGTAGCGCGGGCCGCTCCCGACGAGCCGGATCATGACCCGGCCCACCAGGGCGAGCGCGGTGAGCCCGCCCACGAGCGAGATGAGCCGCATGTTGAGGCGGGCGTCGGAGTTGAGCACGTGCGAGAGCTCGTGGGCGAGCACGCCCTGCAGCTCGTCGCGGCTGAGCTGCTCGAGCGCGCCGCGGGTGACCGCGACCACGGATCGGTCCGGCGTGAACCCCGCGGCGAAGGCGTTGATCGACTCCTCGTCGGGCAGGACGTAGAGCCGGGGCACCGGCACGGCGGCGGCGATCGACATCTCCTCGAGCACGTTCACGGCGCGCCGCTGGGCCTGGTCCTGCGTGTTCCGGTCCACGGGCACACCGCCCAGCATGCGGGCCACGGCGTCTCCGCCGTCCCGCCCGAGGCGCAGCGCATGCCACGCCGTGCCGAGGAGGATGATGCCGGAGACGATCCCGGCCGCGGGCAGGAGCAGCTTCAGGAACCGCTCCCGCCCGCTCTCGGCCTCCTGGTACGCCTCCAGCCCCGCGGCGGTCACCGCCCGGTATCCCTGCTCCATCGGTCGCTCGCCCTGGAGGTAGATCCAGGTGAGCCCCAGGTCGGCGAGGATCACCGTCAGCGCCCAGGCGAGCGCGAACAGGATCACCAGAACACCCGTCCGCCTCTTCGCCGCCGCCTGCGCGGCGAAGAAGTCCATCGTGCTCCGCGCGCCGGAGGACATGGCCCGAGGCTAGAAGGCGACGCGGACCGCCTCGCGCTCGGCCGGGGCGGTGAGCTCGAAGAGCTGCGCCGCGGGGAAGCCGCCGGCGAGCAGCAGGCCGGGGAACGTCTCTCGCGCGTTGTTGTAGGTCATCACCGCGTCGTTGTACGCCTGGCGCGCGAACGCGATCCGGTTCTCGGTGGAGGTGAGCTCCTCCGTGAGCTGCATCATGTTCTGGTTGGCCTTGAGGTCCGGGTACGCCTCGGCGAGCGCCATGAAGCGCGTCAGCACGCCGGAGAGCGCGCCTTCGGCGGAGGAGAGGCCGGCCATCGCGGAGGGGTCGCCGGGGGAAGCGGCGGCGGTGCGCGCCGCGGTGAGGGCGGTGTTGCGGGCGGCGATCACCCGCTCGAGCGTCTCGCGCTCGTGCTTCAGGTATCCCTTGGCCGTCTCGACGAGGTTGGGGATGAGGTCGTAGCGCCGCTTGAGCTGGACGTCGATCTGGCTGAACGCGTTCTTGTACGCGTTCCGCTTGGTGACGAGGCCGTTGTAGATGGAGATCGCCCCGACGACGAGGACGAGGACGATGGCCAAGAGCACGATGAACGCGATCATCTTCCCTCCCGGCGCGCACGCGGCGCCCGCGCAATGATGGCACATCCGGTCCGGGCTCGCGCGCCGGGTCCGATGTAGGATGACGAGGCTCATGCGGATCCTCCTCGTCGAAGACGACCGGATGCTGGGCGCGGGCCTCCAGGTCGGCCTGCGCCAGCAGGGCTGGGCGGCGGACTGGGTCCGCGACGGGGAGGCGGCGGAGGAGGCGCTCCGGGGGGAGCCGTACGACCTGGTGGTGCTCGATCTCGGCCTGCCGAAGAAGAGCGGCCTGGAGGTGCTCGGGGGCCTCCGCCGCCGGAAGAACGCCGTGCCGGTGCTCATCCTGACCGCGCAGGACGCGGTCGGCGATCGCGTGGCGGGCCTCGACGCCGGGGCGGACGATTACGTGGTGAAGCCGTTCGACCTGGACGAGCTCGCGGCCCGGATCCGGGCGCTGCACCGGCGGAGCGGCGGGCGCGCCGAGCCGCGCCTGGGCATCGGCGGGCTGTCGCTCGACCCGGCCGGCCACGAGGTCACCCTCGACGGCGCGCCCGTGGCGCTGTCGGCGCGGGAGTTCGCGCTGCTCCAGGCGCTCCTCGAGCGCCCCGGGCGGCCGCTGTCGCGCGCGCAGCTGGAGGAGCGGCTCTACGGCTGGGGCGAGGAGGTCGAGTCGAACGCGGTGGAGGTGCACGTGCACGCGCTGCGGAAGAAGCTGGGCGCCCACTGGATCCGGACGCTGCGCGGGGTGGGGTACATGGTCCCCGGGAGGCAGGACGGATGACCTCGGTCCGCCGCAAGATCCTCATCGCGCTGCTCGTCGCGGTCGCCCTGGTGGAGGCCGCGAGCGCCGCCTTGACGTATCTCACCGCGCGCAGCCAGCTCGACAACGTGTTCGACTATCACCTTCGCCAGATCGCGATCTCGCTCATGTTCCCCGGCCCGGATCGCGTCGCCGCGCGGCGCGCGGGCCCGGAGCTCGACTTCACGATCGAGATCTACGAGCGGGGCGTGCGGACCTATCTCTCGCGGCCGGACGCCCCGTTGCCGCGGGTCTCGGAGCTGGGCTACTCCACCGTGGAGGGGGCCGGGGGGACCTGGCGGACGTATGCCATCCAGGTGGGCGCCGAGACCGTCGTGGTCGGCCAGCAGCAACGCATCCGCGACCTGCTCGCCTTGCAGGCGGCGCTCAAGACCCTCATCCCGCTCGTGCTCCTCCTCCCCGTCCTGGCGTTCCTCGTCTGGATCATCGTCGGGCGCGGGATGGTGCCGCTCTCGCGCCTGGCCGCGGCCGCCACCGCCCGGACCCCGGCCGCGCTCGAGCCCGTCGACGAGCGCGGCGGTCCGGCCGAGGCGATGCCGCGCGTCCGATCCCTCAACGACCTGCTCGACCGGCTCCGCACCGCCC
>JAEZXM010000594.1 GCA_023419875.1 Pseudomonadota bacterium
GCGCTGGCCTTGGCCATGACCGCGAGCTGGCGGCTGACCCGGGCGAGCGCGTCCTCGATGACCTCGGCCTTGTCGCGGTTGCGCTGGTTGACCGGGTTGGCCTTGCCCCGGCCGCCCGACTCGGCGACCTGCGCGCCGGCCTGGCGGCGGTAGAGCTTGACGTACTTGTTGCGGGCGCGGCGCACCCGGTCGTGCAGCTCGAGCAGGCCGTCCTCGTCGAGCGCGGCCAGCGCGTCGCGCTCGGTGCTGCGTACCAGCTCCAGCTCGCTCTCGGTCAGCGAGTTGATCAGCGCGTCCATCGGTCCCCCCGACCTCGATCGACGTCTTCCCAATGCTGCAAAGCCTAGGCCCGCCAACGCCGCCGCACGCCCGGATCACGCACATCCCCGGTGCCGATCCTGCGCGGGCGGCCCCGTCCCCGCCCGAGGGGCGTGTCATGGGGGTACGCCCGCGCAGGATCGGCGCAGCGGCGGGTCAGGACAGGCGCCACCGCTGGTTGCCGAACCTCATCCGCTGGTGCGGGCTTCGATGATCGGCGTTTCGTGTCGAAACGTTGCGTCAGACCTCGGGTTTGGACACGAACTCGCGATCTACCTGTCGGCCCCCGACGCCTCCGCGCCCGGCCCGGCGGCGTCACCCTGTACACCAACCTCGTGCTCGGCGGCGCGCCCGGCCCGCTGGGCGGCTTCTACGGCCCTGTCGACTACGGCTCCGGCGTGGTCGGCTTCCCCGCCACGATGAGCCAGTACCCCGGCGCTCGGCGCGACGAGGGTCGCCACCGTGTGGCAGTCGGCCGCCTGGCCGCTCGACGAGCACACCGGGTCGTGAACGGCGGGCGGCCGGGCGAGCGCCGGACCTATGCTGAGCTCACCAAACATGACCGGATGGGGGATCCGCGATGTCCGTCGTGCTCGTCCATGAGGGCCCCGGCTTCACCAGGGAGCGGTACGACGAGATCGTCCGCCGGCTCGCCGGCAGGAGCCGCATGGAGTCGGTCGCGGACTGGCCGGTCGAGGGACTGCTCGTGCACATCGCGAGTGAGGGCGAGCGCGGGTTCCGCGTGGTCGACGTGTGGGAGTCCGAGGACGCCTGCCGGCGGTTCGCCGAGAAGCTCAAGCCCATCCTGGAAGAGGTCGGCGTGGACGAGCCGGCGAGGCTCTACCCGCCGCACGCGTTCGTATCGGCCTGACCGGCGCCGTAACCGAGCTGTGCGCACCGCCTCCCACCTGGGATGCTGGCTTCCATGACCCTGATCAGGACCGCCGTCCTCGTCGGTCTGTTCTCGGCGAAGGAACGTGACCGGGAGCCCCGGCTCGACGGCCTGGAGGCTCGGCTCGGTGCGCTCGGCGTACGCGTTCAGGCCAGGTTCGTCCAGCGCAGGGGGGTGTCCGACGGCGGGGTCCGGCTGCTGGGCTCACCGCTGTCCCGGCGCTTCGTCATCGGCTCCGGCAAGCTGCGGCAGGTCGCCGACGCGTGCGCGGCGCACGACCCCGACGCCGTCGTGTTCGTCAACGAACTCTCCGCCTACCAGCGTCGCTGGCTGTCGGCCAGGCTCGGACGGCCGGTCCTGGCGCCGGCCGATCTCGAACGGCAGGAGGGCGACCTCGTGGTCGATGAGCCCTCTCGCCGGCCGGGCAGACAGCCCGCCCGTACTCATCGCCGCGTCCGTTAGACGAGTGCCCCAAGGGCCTGCCCGATCACGGACCGGCCCTTGGGCGACGATGACGGCACCAGCGTTGGTACGCGGCCGACTCGGCGACGCGTGCTCGTGGCGGCCCGCTCAGCCGAGGCTGAGCATCAGGTGCTGCTCCAGGTCCGCGGCGGTGTACTGCAGGCGGCCGCGGTGAGTAACCTCGACGCCGTAGAAGGCATCGCCGCGTGGCACGTCCTCGACGCGGAAGGTGAGGTGGCACTCGGCGACCGTCTCCTGGGCGGTCTCGATCGCCCCGGTCGCGACCGTCCGCTGTGCCGCGTCGGTGACGACCACCTTCGCGCCGGGGCGGATGTCCTGGAAGTCGCCCATGCCGTAGCAGGCGCCGCCGGTGTTGATGAACTCCCCGTTGGAGAGGATCACGGTGCCCGTGACAGTGTAGGCATCGGAGAACGGATTGCTGATCTTTCCGCTCTGTGCCAGTGCGAAGACCACACCGGCGATTCCCGCGGCGGCGGCGAGCGCGGCCACGGAGATCAGGATGAGCATGTGACGCCGGGTGCGCCGCCTCGTGCGGCGCGCCGGAGGCGTGTCGACGTGCACGTAGGGGTCGATCATCCGCGCACAGTACAGCCGGTTTTGAAATGATCACCGTCCGCTGACCGGGGGAGGCGGCACCACCGGACGGGGCAGGCGTTCATGGTCGGAGGGCCTGTTGCGGGCTCGTACTAAGCCCGTCCGGCAGCGGCACGGCCGTCGCGGCATGTCACCGCCACGACGGAGCGAGAAGGGCATGGCGGATGGAGCGGGACGGGGTGCGGGAGCGCCGGGTCCGGATCCGGGTCGCGGGTAACACCGCAGGTCCGGCGCTGTTCGCGCTGAGGGCGAAGGGTTACTCCGTCGAGCTGAGCTACGTCCGTGCCGCACCCGGCGAGTACACGGCCGAGTACGCGGCGGAGAAGGACGGGCGCCTGTTCAGCGCGGATACGGCGGAGGAGTTGCTCGGGCTCGTCGCGATGTGGGAGGTGCGCGGCGACGGCTGGAGCGCGAGCACCGACGACGAGCGGTCCTGGCGGGACGCCCTCGAGGAGGCGGCGCTGGTCTATGACCGCGACGGCGACCTGGTGGGCGAGGACGACTGAACGGCGAAAGCCCCTCCGAAGAGGGGCTTTACCTGTGTTCTTGCTGGTGGGCGATACTGGGTTTGAACCAGTGACCTCTTCCGTGTCAAGGAAGCGCGCTCCCACTGCGCCAATCGCCCGTGCTGTACTGCGAGGTGGAGACGGGATTTGAACCCGTGTACACGGCTTTGCAGGCCGTTGCCTCGCCTCTCGGCCACTCCACCGTGGTGACGCCTTGCGGCGGTTCTCCGAGCGGATGACGAGACTCGAACTCGCGACCCTCACCTTGGCAAGGTGATGCGCTACCAACTGCGCTACATCCGCTTGTCAGTTCGCCCGCCTTCCGGCGTGCTGCCCAACGGATGAGAACTTTAGCCGGTCCCCGGAGGTCTTGACAAACCGGGGTGCCCCCGGCGCGTCACGCGGCGGGTTCGGTGGCCAGGCCGGTGCAGCGTGCGGCCTGGTCAAGGCGGGTCTGTACGGCTCGCAGCGCGTCACCCGTCACCGGCTTGGGCTGTCCGTTGTTCGAGACGACACCGGGGACGAACTTCCGGTTTTTCACCTTCCCGTCCCGGATCGTCACGGTCAGCAGCCCCGTGTCGGTGCTCTTGGACTCGGAGTACCAGAGGAAGTTGCCCAGGCCGTAGTGCACGTACGTGTCGTCCACGAAACCGTCGGCGAGCAGCACGTGGGCGTGGGTGCCGAGCACGAGGTCGGCGCCGTTGTCCGCCATGAGCCTGGCGAAGCTCTTCTGCTCGCCGTTCGGGCAGGCCTGGCCCTCGGTGCCCCAGTGCATGAAGACGATCACCACGTCGGCCTGCGCACGGGCCTGCTTCACGGCGGCGGTGGCCAGCTTCCGGTCGAACGCCATGGCCACGCCGGGCCGGGTGGCCGTGGGCTTCCACTGCTCCTTCAGGTCGTGCACCTGGGACATGCCGAGCACGGCCAGGCGGACGCCTTTCACGGTGACCAGGTAGGGGGCGTACGCCTCGGTGGTGTTGAGCCCGGCGCCGACGACCGGCATGCCCGCGGCCCGCGCCGAGTCGAGGGTGTCGAGCAGGCCGATCTGGCCGTAGTCGAGCGTGTGGTTGTTGGCGATCGAGACGAGGTCGATCCCGGCGGCCTGGATGGCGGCGTACGACGTGGTGGGCGCCCGGAAGTGGAACTCCTTGGGCTGCTCGCTGCCCCGGTCGGTGACCGGCGTCTCCAGGTTGACCATGGCGAAGTCGGCGGCGCGCAGCTGCGTCGCGTACGGGCCGAACGCCTTGCCGGGGTTCTTGAGC
>JAEZXM010000036.1 GCA_023419875.1 Pseudomonadota bacterium
GGATGGAAGCGGCCGCGGCGGGCGCGGGTTGCGGCGCGACCGGCGCCGGGAAGGGAGCGTGGGCCGACGCGGGCAGCGGGCCCGCCTGGGCCACCGGCACCGAGACCGGGGCCGCGGCAGGTCCGGCGGAGAACGGGTCGTCCTCGTCCGTGCCGTGCGCCGCCGCGGGGTCGGTGCCGAAGAAGGAGTCGAAGTCCTCGCTCGACCCGCCGCCGAAGGGCTCCATCACCGACTCGGTCGGCGCGCTCCCGTCGTCGATGTCGAGGGCGATCGCCTCGACCCCACCGTCCGGGCTCGGGTAGGCGGCCTGGATCGCGGCGGCGATCTCCTGGTCCCCGCCGATGCTCACCTTGAGCCGGCGCCCGCTGCGGAACCGCAGCTCGTCGATCACCGCCAGGTTCGAGGGGTCCGACATGGCGACGGAGAGCGCGCTCGTATCGGCGGCGAGCGGGAAGACGTTGTGCTTCACCGCGAAATCGCGCGGCACGAGGCCGACCGCCTGCTGGTGCGCGTAGGCCTCGACCTGATCGAGCCGCGCCACCTCGAACCCGAACCGCTTCGCCAGGACCCTCACCACCTCCTGCTCGGTGGCGAACTTCATGTCCACGACGGCCTGCCCGAGGCGGACACCCCATTGCCGCTGGTGCCCGAGCGCGGACTTGAGCTGCGTGTCGTCGATGATCCCCGCCTCGACGAGGAGCTCACCCAGCCGCTTCTTGGGCGCCACGTTGCTCATTCGGCGGGATGTTACCGATCGCGCGTCCCCCGGTCGAGATAGGTCGCGCGGGCGGGCACCCGGGCGGGCGCTGTCTGGCCCGGCCGCCGCCACCTGGCTACCTGCCCTGGCCCTCCACGCGCGTCGCGATCGCGATGCGGGAGAGGCCCGCCCGGCGGCCGGCCTCCATCACCTCCACCACCCGGCCGTGCGGCACGCCCTCGTCCGCCTGCACCACCAGCACCGAGTCGGGATGGGTCCGGGCCGACGCTGCGAAGGTCCTCTCGAGCTCGGCGTTGGTCTGGACCGCACCGCCGATCACCGCGCGTCCGTCCGCCAGGACCGCGACCACGAGGTCCCGCGGGACCTCGCTCGCGGCGCCGCGCGTGCCCTTCGGCAGGTTCACGCGGAAGCCGCCCTGGTCCGAGCTCGACTCGGCGATCGCGGTGGTGGTCACCATGAAGATGATGAGCAGCACGAGGAAGATGTCGGTGAGCGGCGTGATGTTGATGTCGGCGAAGATGCCGCCGCCGCCCTCGCCGTCCAGGTCCTCGTCGATCCGGGGCCCGCCGGTCGCCATGGCGCCTCAGGCCTCCTTCGCCGGACGTGCGGGATGCGCGGCGACGGGCTCCTCGGCGCCGCGGAGCGCGGGCAGCGTCTCCTTGACGATCTCGAGGTACTCCTCCGCCAGCAGCCGGAGGTGGACCACCAGCTTCTGCACGTGCACGTTCAGGAAGTTGAAGAGGATCACCGCCTCGATCCCCACCGCGAGGCCGCCGGCCGTGGCGATGAGGGCTTCGGAGATCCCGGCTGCCACGACGCGGAAGCCGCCCTGGCCGGTCTGCTCGATCTGCCGGAAGGCGTGCATGATCCCGACCACGGTGCCGAGGAGGCCGATGAACGGAGCGATCGCCCCGACGGTCCCGAGCATCCAGAGGTTGCGGCGGAGCTTCAGGCCCACCTGCTGGCGCTCGCGCTCGACGGCGGCGGCGATCTTCTCGAACGGCGGGGTCTTCGCCCCTCGGACGGGGATCAGGGCGGCGAGGAAGAGGTCCGCCGCGGGAGAGCCGGAGCGGTCGCACTGCGCCCGGGCGTCATCGACGTCGCCGCGGTAGAGGGAGCGCGAGACGGCGTCGGCGAGCCGCCGGGAGGCGTTCGTGAACCCCCACAGGGCGATCGCCCGCTCCACGGCCACGGCGATCGCGATGACCGAGCAGGCGATGATGATCCACATCGAGGCGCTCGCCTGCTCGATCACTTCCAGGATGCCCTGATCCAAGGTCCCTCCGGGTCGGTCCGCGGTGAGTCTAACCGGCCTCGCCGCCCGCGGTCGCGCTCCTCTCCGCCCGCGGACATTCCCGGGCCCTCGCCGGCGCCTGCCTTTCGCCCCGCCCATGCGGATGCCGCTTGGGCGTTTGCCGGCCCCGCGCGAGGGCGGCGGCGCACCCGTCACGCGAAGGTCGGCGACAGCCCGACGCTCCAGGGTCCACCGTCAACGTCACTGGAGGTGTGCACATGAAACGAGGGCTTTCCCTGGCGCTGGCGGCATGCGTCGTGTCGTTCGCCGGCAGCGCGCGTGCGCAGCAGAAGCTCGAGATCTTCTCCTGGTGGGCGGGCGACGAGGGGCCGGCGCTGCAAGCGCTCATCGACGTGTACAAGAAGCAGAACCCGAACATCGAGGTGGTGAACTCGACCGTCACCGGCGGCTCGGGCGTGAACGCCCGCGCCGTCCTCAAGACGAGGATGCTGGGCGGGGATCCGCCCGACTCGTTCCAGGTCCACGCCGGACAGGAGCTCATCGGCACCTGGGTGGTCGCGAACCGGATGGAGGATCTGTCCGGCCTGTTCCGCGAGCAGAAGTGGAACCAGGCCTTCCCGCCGGGCCTCGTGTCGCTCCTCTCGGCGCGGGGGGGCATCTGGAGCGTCCCGGTGAACATCCACCGCTCGAACGTCATGTGGTACGTGCCGGGCAAGCTGCAGGAGTGGGGGGTCGCGCCGCCGAAGACGATCGACGAGCTGCTCACCGCCTGCCGGACGCTGAAGGGGAAGGGCGTCGAGCACGCGCTGGCGCTGGGCGAGAACTGGACCCTCGTGCACCTCTGGGAGTCGGTGGCGCTCGGCGTCCTCGGCCCGAACGACTGGGCCGCGCTCTGGACCGGGAAGCTCAAGTTCAACGATCCCAAGGCGGTGCGGGTCTGGGAGAAGTTCGGCCAGGTGCTCGACTGCGCCAACCCCGACGCCTCGGGGCTCTCCTGGCAGCAGGCGGTGGATCGCGTCGTGCGCGGGACCGCGGCCTTCAACGTCATGGGCGACTGGGCGGCCGGCTACATGGCGACCACGCTCAAGCTCGACCCGGGCAAGGGCTTCGGCTGGGCGCCGGCGCCGGGCACGGGCGGGACCTTCATGATGCTCTCCGACTCGTTCGGCCTGCCGAAGGGCGTGAAGAACCGCGACGCGGCCCTGAAGTGGCTGAGGCTCTGCGGCTCCAAGGAGGGGCAGGACGCGTTCAACCCGCTCAAGGGCTCGATCGCGGCGCGCCTCGACTCGGATCTGTCGAAGTACAACGCCTACTCGCAGGCGGCCGCGAAGGACTGGAAGAGCAACAAGATCGTGGGGAGCCTCGCGCACGGGGCGGTGGCGCCGGAGTCGTTCTCGAGCCAGTTCGGGACGGTGATGGAGATCTTCACGAGCAGCAACAAGAACGCGCAGGCCGCGGCCAACGCGGCCCAGGCGATCGCCGACCAGGTGCGGCTGGGGAGGTGATGGCCCGACCGTTCGTCCTTCGACTCCGTTTACCCTGAGCGTAGGCCCGAAGGGCCGGAGTCGAAGGGCTCAGGACGAGCGGGGGTGATTCGCTCATGCCCTGGCGTAAGTGGCGCAAGCGACGGAACGAGATCACCGGGTTCCTCGTCCTGCTCCCGTCGGTGGTGCTGGTCGGGATCTTCGTCTACGGCTTCATCGGCCGAACGATCTGGGCCTCGCTCACCGACTGGGGCCAGGACCCGAGCCAGGCGCTCGCCCTGGACCCGGTGACCCAGTTCGTCGGCCTCGCCAACTACCGCGAGCTCTTCACCGGCTTCATCGACGTCCGGTTCCGCCAGGACCTCGTCAGCACGCTCTTCTTCACCGGCTTCTTCCTCGCCGGCTGCCTCCTCCTCGGCCTGCTGCTCGCGGTGGCGATCGATCAGCAGCCGCGCGGGCAAGGGTTCTTCCGCGGCGTCTTCCTCTTCCCGTTCGCGCTCTCGTTCGTGGTCACCGGCACGATCTGGCGCTGGCTGCTCCAGCCGCGCGGGGGCGTGAACCAGCTCCCGACGCTGGTCGGGCTGCCGCCGGCCCGGTTCGGCTGGCTCACCTCGCGGCAGCAGATCTGGCGCTTCGACTGGAACGATCTCCCGGCGCTGCTGCTGCTCCTCGCCGCCCTGGCGCTCGGGCTCTTGGCGCTCGCCGCGCGGCGTGCCCGGCGGCGCCGGCGCGCCTGGTTCGCCCTCCTCGGCGCGGCGGCGGCGCTGGGGGCCTCGGCGGCGGCGGCGAAGAACGTCGCGCTCCTCCCGTATCCGGAGCTCCACGGCTTCAACCTCGCCTTCGTGGGCATCATCGTCGCCGCCGTCTGGCAGATGTCGGGCTACACGATGGCGCTCTACCTCGCGGGGCTGACCGGCGTTCCGGTCGAGCTGCGGGAGGCGGCCACCGTGGACGGCGCCAGCGGCTGGCAGCTCTACACCCGCATCCTCCTGCCGATGGTGGCCCCGATCACGCTCTCGGCGATGATCATCCTCGGCCACATCAGCCTGAAGATCTTCGACCTGGTGTTCGCGATGGCGGGGCCGGACAACGCCTACACCGACGTGCCGGCGCTGCTCATGTTCATCACCACCTTCCGCGGGAACCAGTTCGCGAAGGGCGCGGCGATCGGCGTGGTCCTGCTCGTCCTCGTGGGCCTGGTGATCGTGCCGTACCTCTGGACCCAGCTCCGCCGGAGGCGCGCATGATCGCGGGGCGCAGGAGATCGGGGTGGGCCTGGCGGATCGCGCTCTACCTGTTTCTCGTCCTGGCGGCCTCGTTCTTCCTCCTGCCGATCCACATGATGCTCATCACCGCGCTCAAGGACCCGCGGGTCATCAGCCTGGACACGGCCTGGCAGCTCCCGGAGGTCTGGAACTGGGCCAGCTTCGCCCAGGCGTGGCAGGCCTTCCGGCCGAAGCTCTGGAACAGCCTCGTCCTCACGGTGAGCGCCTCCGCGATCTCGGCGATCGTCGGCTCGCTCAACGGGTACGCGCTCGCGAAGTGGCCCTTCCCCGGCTCGCGGGTCCTCTTCTCGCTCATGCTCTTCGGGATGTTCATCCCGTACCAGGCGGTGCTCATCCCGGTGTTCGAGTTCGTGAAGTGGATCGGCCTCTACGGCACCCTCGGCGGCCTCGTGCTCGTGCACACGGTGTACGGCCTCCCCATCACCACCCTCATCTTCCGGAACTCCTACGTCGAGATCCCCACCGAGATCGTGGAGTCCATGTCGATCGACGGCGCCGGGTTCTTCGGCATCTACCGGCACGGCGTGTTCCCGCTGTCGCTCCCCGGGTTCGTGGTCGTGGTGATCTGGCAGTTCACCCAGATCTGGAACGAGTTCCTGTTCGCGGTCAGCCTCTCGAGCCCGAGGAGCCAGCCCATCACCGTGGCGCTCGCCCAGCTCGCCGGGGGCGAGGCGGTGCGGTGGAACCTGCCGATGGCGGGCGCCCTCCTGGCCGCGCTCCCGACGCTCCTCGTCTACGTCGTGTTCGGGCGGTACTTCGTGCGCGGGCTGCTCGCGGGCTCGGTGAAGGGTTGACGCGCCTCGGGCCCGCGAGCGAATCCGCGGGCCCTCCCCTATAACCTCCCGGTGCGCGCGCTCCTCGTCCTGCTCGCCTCGCTCGGCGCCGCCCCCGGGGACGTCTCGGTCCGGTCCGAGACGAGGCCCGCCTTCGCCGCGCTCGCCACCGTCACGATCGTGAACGTCCCCGAGGAGCGCGCCGCCGCCGCCTTCGACGCGGCCTTCGGGGCGTTCGCGCGCGCCGAGTGGTCGATGAACGAGTGGCGGCCGGGGACGCCGCTCGCGGAGCTGAACGCGGCGGCCGGAAAGCGCTGGTCGGCGCTCCCCGCGGATCTCTGCAAGGCGCTCGCCTTCGCGAAGGACGCCGCCGTCCGGACGGACGGGCGGTTCGATCCGACCTGGGCGGCGCTCGACGGCCTCTGGCGCTTCGACGGGACGCGAGAGGCGGAGCCGTCCGGGGAGGAGCTCGCGGCGCGCTGCCCGCTCGTCGATCACCGCCGTCTCGAGCTCCGCGCGGCGGCCGGCGGCGCGTGCGAGGGGCGGCTCGCGCGGAGGGGCATGAAGGTCGGCCTCGGCGGCCTCGCCAAGGGGATCGCCCTCGACGAGGCGGCGCGCGCGCTCCGCGGCCTCGGGGTGAAGAGCTTCCTGCTCCAGGCCGGCGGCGATCTCTACGCGGGCGGCACGCGCGGCGGCGCCCCGTGGCGGGTCGGGGTGCGCGATCCGGGCGCGGGCGTACGCGAGGCGCTGCCGGGGCTCGAGGTGGAGGTCCGCGACGCGGCGTTCTCGACGACCGGCGACTACGAGCACGCCTACGTCGCGGGCGGCCGCCGCCTCCACCACGTGATCGATCCCCGCACCTGCCGGCCGGGCACGCGGACGCGCGCGGTGTCCGTGCTCGCGCCCACGGCAGCCGAGGCCGAGGTGCTCGGGAAGTCGCTCTTCCTGCTGGGCGGGAGGGAGGCCCTGGACGAGGCCGCCCGCGTCGGGGCGAAGGCGCTGGTCGTCGGCGCGGACGGCGCCGTGCTCGCCTCGCCCGGGCTCGCCCCGCCGTGAACGACCGGAGCCCGCCCGACCCCGAGCACGTCAACGTGGCTTGCCCAGGAACACCCGGGCGAGCAGGACCGCCCAGGCGAGCAGGGCCAGCTCGAACGCGACGAAGGCGACGACCTTCACCTTCACCCCTGAAAGATGGGCCGGCCCGAACCGGATGAGAAACGGCGCCGCGATCCCCGCGAGCGCGGCGCCGAACGAGATCGCCACGATTGCCCGGTAGGCACGCCCTCCGACCCCGCGTGCCCAGCCGACGACGTGCGAGGCGGCGAAGAGGACGAGCGGCACCGCGACGAGGTGCGGTACGGCCACCTCCAGGAGGCCGCCGAGGCTGGCCGGCGCACGGAAGGACTCTTCGGCCCCGCGATAGTGCTCCGCGATCCGGGCGGGCGTGCCGCCGAGCTTCGAGACGAACAGCACGGCGCCGCTCGCCGCGAGGACGAGGAGCGAGCC
>JAEZXM010000049.1 GCA_023419875.1 Pseudomonadota bacterium
GCCGTCACCAGGCCCGCGTACTGGTTCGTGTCCGCGTTCCGGACGTCCACCTCGGTGAGCTGCACGTCCACGCCGAGGGCCGCGAAGCTCGACAGCGTCGTCTGGAAGTTCGAGGGGAGCGAGCTGCCGCCGGTGAAGTGCGTCTGCAGACCGACGCAGTCGATCGGCACGTTCCGGTTCTTGAAGTCCTGGATCATCCGGTAGACGCCCTGCGTCTTCCCGTAGCTCCAGTTCTCGATGTTGTAGTCGTTGTAGCAGAGCTTCACGTTCGGGTCGGCGGCCCGCGCCGTCCGGAACGCCACCTCGATCCAGTCGTTCCCGGTCTGCTGGAGGTTCGAGTTCCGCCGGCTCCCGTCCTCGTTGAACGCCTCGTTCACCACGTCCCACGCCGAGAGCTTGCCGCGGTAGTGGGCCATCACCCCGTTGATGTGGCTGATCATCGCGTTCCGCAGCGTCGTCCCGCTGATCCCTCCCCACCAGCTCGGCTGCTGCGAGTGCCAGGCCAGCGTGTGCCCGCGGACCTGCATCCCCCGCTGCGTCGCCCAGTTGTAGATGTTGTCGCCCGACCCGAAGCTGAAGTTCCCCTGGCTCGGCTCGGTCGCGTCCGGCTTCATCTCGTTCTCGGCCGTCACCGAGTTGAACTCGCGCGCCGCGATCGTGGTGTACGCCGAGGTCCCCAGCCGGCTGTTCGCGATCGCCACCCCGAAGTACCGGCCCGACCCCGCCGCGGCCGCGCCCAGCGTGGTGAAGTTCGTGGCGGCCGCCTCGGTCGTCGCCACATCGGAGCCGTCGCCGGCGGGCTCGGTACCACAGGCGGAGAGCAATCCGACACAAAGCGCAACGAGCCACACGAGTCTCTTGGACGTCTGTGCCATTGCAGATTCCCTTTCGTTTCCAGAACGGCGGCGACTGCTACCGCTTCGGTGCGAGACGAGATGGACCTGCGCGCTCGATCCGCGACGTGGAACACGAGTGGCCACGTCGCTGCCTCGAGCGCGCTCGGCGAGCGAGCTGCAGGAGCTGGTGCGAGGACGGCGCTGCTGCTGCATGCGTTCCTCAGGCCGGCGCAAACTCGCGCCGGGGGCCGGGGATGTGAACGTTCACAATTCCCCATGCGCTTCGCACCTCTTTGCTACGCAGTCAAGAGCCCCAATCGACTAGGGGTGCCAAGTCTTCGAAATCTGAAACGCTTCAGATGATCGCGAACATCCACGCGTCCGTTGGCCTGCGCTCATGACGATTGGTCGGAGCGCGCACGAGCGGGACGCGATGCGTTGATCGAAACCAAGTGAAGCAGTCGGAAGCGAGAAGAAGCGGCCGCACCTTCCGAATGCTGTTCACTTCGGGACCGAGGCCGCTGCCGCCGGAGGGCCGCGCCTTCCACCGGATCCGCAGAGCTGGATCAGCGTCGGAGACGCGTTCGGCCGTGCGCTCAGCGGAGCGCCGGCTCGAAGCGCTCCTCGAGCTGGCGACGGGCGCCGGCGAAGAAGGTCCGCGGCGGGGCGCCCACGTCTGCGCGGAAGGTCCGGCAGAGCTGGGAGTAGCTCCCGAAGCCGGCGTCCAGGGCGGCGGAGAGGAGCTCACCCGCGCCGAGATCGATGCGACGGATGAAGTGGAGGAGCCGCACCCGGGTCCGGTAGCGGACCAGGGTGATCCCGACGTCCCGCCGGAAGTGACGGCCGATCTCCGTCGGGCCGGTGCGACCGAGCTGCGCGAGCGTCGTCCGGTCGAGCTCCGGGTGGAACGCAAGAGCCCGGAGCGCACGGCGGGTGAGCACGTGGATCGCCGGACCGGACCCCGCCGCGTCGCGGCGTGCGCCCATGGCGCGCCGCCACAGCTCGACGATCTGATCGTCCGACGCGGTGCGCTCGCAGATCGGGGTCGCCAGCGCGCAGAGCTCCTCGAGCGCCTTCTGGCTCAGGTGCGTACGGGAGGGCAGGAGCGCGCCGTCATCGAAGCCTCCGTCCAGCGACGCGAGGAGCTCGAGTCGGACGCCGATGGAGAAGAAACCGAGGTCGTGGCTCGCCTCGAGGAGGACGTGGTCCTGTCCCGGCGCGAAGGAGAGCAGGTCGCCCGCCCGAGCCCGGACCACGCTCTCGCCGATCCCGAACGTCCCCTCGCCGGCGTAGAGGACGTTGAGCTCCGGCTCGAAGTGGAAGTGGCGCGGGCGCAGCAGGTTCGGGTGGAAACGCCACACCTGCCCGCGCACCCAAGGCTTCATCGTGTGAAATCCCTGGTATACCGCGCAGTCCACGGGCCCATTCTAGCGCGCCGGCCCGATACCTGCCGAGAGGGGCCGGCGGCGGCAGCCCTACCGCCCCCACGAAATGCGAATGTCCTCCGGCCGCCGGACTCCATCCGGGGACCCCGGGGACGCGGGGTTTGCAATTCGAGGGGTTCGCGGGGGCCGGCCTTTCGCTGCGAGATCGAGGTCTCGTACCCTGCGCCAATCAAACCACGACGTGGGGCGAAGTACCCGTGTTCCCGCCCCACACCGCTCATCTGCGCTCCCGCGTCCGCGGGCGCGCGACGGAGATCGGCCATGACCACGAACCTTTCGCGTATCCGACGCGCCGCGGTGCTCGCCGCGGCGCTTTCGTTCGCCTGTGGCGCGCCGCCGGAGGAGGACTCCTCCGCCGCCGGCTCGTCCCCGGCGAGCGCGCTCCGCACGACCGCCCTCTCCGATCAGTTCAACGCGTACGACTCGTCGACGTGGGAGATGGCGAACTGGGCGAACGGGAATCCGTTCAACTGCGGCTTCCTCCCCGACCACGTCACGTTCTCCAGCGGCTCCATGCGCCTGCGGCTCGACAACGTGCCCAGCTCCGGGAAGCAGTACAGCGGCGGGGAGTACCGGACCCGGGACACCTTCTCCTACGGCCGGTTCGAGACGCGCATGATCGCCGCCAAGGGAAGCGGGCTCGTGACCTCGTTCTTCACCTACACCGGGTCCCCCTGGGACGAGATCGACGTGGAGATCCTGGGGAAGAACACCACCCAGGCCCAGTTCAACTACTTCGTCAACGGCGTCGGCGGGCACGAGCGCATCGTCGACCTCGGCTTCGACGCGAGCGCCGGGTATCACACCTACGCGTTCGAATGGGAGCCCAACGCGATCCGCTGGTACGTCGACGGCGTCCTGAAGCACACCGCGACCGGCTCGCCCACCACCCTGCCCAGCCACCCCATGCAGATCATGATGAACCTGTGGAACGGGATCGGCGTCGACAGCTGGCTCGGGCCCTTCACCTACGCCGGACCGTACACCGCCACCTACGATTACGCGTCGTACGCGCCGCCCGGGAGCTCGAGCTTCGCGCTCACGGTGTCGAAGACCGGGTCTGGCAGCGGCACGGTCACCTCGAACCCCTCGGGCATCAACTGCGGCGGCACCTGCTCCGCGAACTACTCGAGCGGCACGAACGTCACGCTCTCCGCCTCCCCCACCTCCCCCTCGACCTTCGGCGGCTGGAGCGGAGCATGCTCCGGCACCGGAACCTGCATCGTGAGCATGACCGCCGCGCGGTCGGTCACGGCCACCTTCAACGGGACCTCGAGCTACGCGCTCACGGTGGCGAAGTCTGGATCCGGCAGCGGCACGGTCACTTCGAACCCCTCGGGCATCAACTGCGGCAGCACGTGCTCCGCGAGCTACTCGAGCGGCACCGCCGTCACGCTCTCCGCGAGCCCCGCCTCCGGCTCGACTTTCGGCGGCTGGAGCGGCGCCTGCACCGGCACCGGGAGCTGCATCGTGACCATGACGACCGCCCGGTCCGTCACCGCCACCTTCAACGGGCAGCAGCAGGGTGGGCCGGTCTCCATCAACGCCGGCGGCGGTGCGACCGGCACCTTCGTCGCCGACGTCAACTTCTCGGGCGGGAACACGTCCTCCACGTCCAACGCGATCGACACCTCGCTCGTCTCCGGGACGGTGCCTCCGCAGGCCGTGTTCCAGACGGAGCGCTGGGGTGACTCCACCTACACGATCCCGGGCCTGACCGCGGGGAGCCCCTACAGCGTGACGCTCTACTTCGCCGAGATCTACTGGACGGCCGCGGGCCGGCGCACCTTCAACGTCGCCGTCAACGGCGCGACGGTCCTCTCCGCCTTCGACGTCTTCGTGGCAGCGGGCGGCGCGCGGAAGGGGATCGCCCGGTCGTTCAACACGACGGCGAACGGCAACGGCCAGGTCGTGATCCAGTTCACGAGGAGCGGGGGCGTGGACAACCCGACGATCGCGGGCATCGTGATCGCGGACGGCAGCGTCGGCACCGGCTATACGCTCAGCGTGAACAAGGCGGGCACCGGCAGCGGCACGGTCGCCGGCGGCGCCATCAACTGCGGCTCGACCTGCACGGCCGCGAACCTCGCGAGCGGTACGAGCGTGACCCTGACGGCCACGCCCGCCTCCGGCTCGACCTTCGTGGGCTGGAGCGGCGCGTGCACCGGCTCGGGCAGCTGCGTCGCCTCGATGACCGCCGACCGGACGGTCACCGCCACGTTCAACACGACCGGCGGCACCGGCTTCACGCTCTCGGTGAACAAGGCGGGCACCGGCACCGGCACGGTGGCCGGCGGCCCGATCAACTGCGGCTCGACGTGCGCGGTCGCGGACCTCCCGAGCAGCACGACCGTGACCCTGACGGCGACGCCTGCCTCCGGCTCGACCTTCGTGGGCTGGAGCGGCGCGTGCAGTGGCACAGGGAGCTGCGTCACCTCCATGACCTCGGATCGGACGGTCACCGCCACGTTCAACACGAGCGGCACCGGCTCCTGCACGACCGCGACGGGTGGCCAGAGCGGCAACTTCAACACCACCGGCGCCGTCTGCTACACGGTCAACACCAACATCAATGGCTGGGGCTGCTCCAACGCGGCCGGCCGGACCGTGACGGTCAACGGCACGTCGGTGACCTGCGGGCAGCCGCTGCCCGGGAGCGCACCCTACACGTTCAGCTTCAGCGCCGGGACGTACCCCTGGGCCAGCTTCTACTGGTGGTAAACCCGGCCGAGCAGGATCGCTAGTTCCGGACCTCGACCCGTACCCAGTCGACCAGCATCTCGGCTGGGAACGGGGTCGAGGCATCCGGGTCGCCGGGCCAGGTCCCGCCCACGGCCACGTTGAGG
>JAEZXM010000096.1 GCA_023419875.1 Pseudomonadota bacterium
GACTACTTGTCCGCCGGAGGGGCCGGAGTCCCCCCCGGCTGCTCGGCCCCCGGCCGCTTCTCCCAGGTGTCCACCTCGCCGTCACCGTCCAGGTCGGTGCCGATCCTGTCGAGCTCCCCGGCCTCGAAGTACTCCCAGGTGTCGACCTTCCCGGTGCCCCGCTGGTCCCGCTCCTTGCGAACGAGCTTGCCGTTCTCGTAGAAGGCGGCGACCCGGGACAGACCGTCGAATCCGGCGGAGTACTCCTTCTTCACGAGCTGGCCCTTCTCGTAGGTGATCACGAGATCCGGCTTGCCGTCGAAGTCGAGGTCGTACGCGTGCTTCGCGGTCTTCCCCTCCTCGTCGAACGTCTCCCAGGAGTCGATCCGGCCGTCGCCGTTCAGCTCGCGCTCCTTGCGGACGAGGCGCTCCTTCCCTTCGCCGACGAGCACCGAGTACCGCCACAGGTCCGGCCTCCCGTCCGCGTTCACGTCGCTCGCGACCACGGTCTCTCCCGGCACGGGCTGCATCCCCGGGATGGCGGAAACGGCGGCCGCGCCGGCCGCTGCGCTCTCCTCTGCGGCGGGCGCGCGGGACTTGTGCGAGCAGGAGGCGGCGAGAAGGCCGGCCACGAGGACCAGCGCTCTCCCGAGGCCGCGTCCGGTCCAATCACACGGCACGAGCTCTCGGGGCGGGGAGGATCTGCGCATCGTTCGACCTCGCTGGCGGAGTCACGAGCCTACCAGACACCCCGCGGGGGCGGCACCGGCGGTGCGGGCTCGAGTTTGACACTACATCAGCAGTCACATAGCTTCCAGCCGACCCACGGGACGAGGTCACGAGTGGCCCGCCGCAAGATCTCCACCACCATCTACATCACGCCCGAGCAGAACGAGCGGCTGAAGGTCCTCCACGACCGCACCAAGGTGCCGGTGGCGGAGTACATCCGCCAGGGCATCGACATGGTACTGGACCACTACCGGGGCGCAATGCCGGGGCAGCTTACCCTCGAGGACGTGGCAGCGAAGAAGTAGGGGGCTTGCCGCGCGCGCGACCTCCTCGCGCGTGCGGGCGGGACTAGATTCCCAGGACCCGAACCGGCGGAAAGACGGCGAGGCGACATGGCGAGGCGAGTGCTCATCACCGGCGGTGCCGGGTTCATCGGCTCCACCGCCGCGGATCAGTTCCTGGCGGCCGGGTGGGACGTGGCGGTCCTGGACGATCTCTCGAGCGGGAAGCGCGGCAACGTGCCGGCGGCGGCGAGGTTCTACCCGGTGGACGTGCGCAGCGAGGCGGCGGTCGAGGCGGTGAAGAAGGAGCGGCCGGAGGTGATCTGCCATCAGGCCGCCCAGATCGACGTGCGCCGCTCCATGTCCGACCCGCGCTTCGACGCCGACGTGAACGTGGGCGGACTGCTCAACCTCATGCAGGCGGCGGTGGTCGCCGGCTCGGTGGAGCACGTGGTCTTCGCCTCGTCCGGCGGGGCGACGTACGGCGACACCGACGTCATCCCCACACCGGAGTCCCATCCGCAGCGGCCGGTCTCGTGCTACGGGGCGGCAAAGGCGTCCTGCGAGATCTACCTGGGCGTGTACAGGGCCAACCATGGCATCAAGTACACGGCCCTCCGCTACGCGAACGTGTACGGGCCCCGGCAGGATCCGCACGGCGAGGCCGGTGTGGTCGCGATCTTCTGCGGGCGGCTGCTCGACGGGAAGCCGTGCACGATCTACGGCGACGGCACCCAGACGCGCGACTACGTGTACGCGGGTGACGTCGCCCGCGCGAACGTGCTCGCCGCGGAGAAGCGTTTCGACGGCCCGCTCAACGTCGGCACCGGCATCGAGACCGACGTGAACCGGATCTACGCGCACCTGGCCCGCGCCGCGGGCGTGAGCCGCCCGCCCGAGCACGCGCCCGGCCGGATGGGCGAGCAGAAGCGGTCGTGCGTGGACCCGGCCGCCGCCGCTGGGGCGATCGGCTGGAGGCCCGAGGTGGCGATCGAGGACGGCCTCGCGCGGACGCTGGAGTTCTTCCGCAAGCAGCGGAGCTGATCCCGCTCACCCCTCGTCCGGCGGCGGCGCCTCCGCGGTCGCCTCCGGCGGTTCCTCCTCCGGAGGCTCCTCCGCGTCCGCCTCGGGCTGCGGGCCGGCGAGGATCCGCTCCAGCTCGACGCTCGCGCGCTGGTGCTCGTCGGCGGTCAGCCGGCGGGCCTGGAGCATTCGGTCCAGCAGCCGGCGCGCGCGGCGCTCGAGCCAGGTGGAGGGCTGATCGAGGTTCACCTTTCGTGGAGCGGGCAGGAGCGAGGCGAGAACGACGCCCTGGGCCACCGAGAGGTCGTCCGCGCCCACCCCGAACCGCGCCCGGGCGCCGGCCTCGATGCCGAAGACCCCGTTCCCCAGCTCCACGACGTTGAGGTAGAGCGTGAGGATGCGGGTCTTCGAGAGGGCACGCTCGAGCTTGCGCGCCAGCACCGCCTCCTTCGCCTTCCGCCACAGGCTCCGCTCGGTGCCGAGCCAGAGGTTCTTCGCGAGCTGCTGGGTGATGGTGGATCCGCCGCGCGCCATACGCCCGCGCGCCAGATCGTGCTCCGCCGCCGCGCGCGTCGCCTCCCAGTCGATCCCTTCGTGGCCGAAGAAGCGCGCGTCCTCGGAGAGGATCACCGCGTCTCGCACGTGGCGCGGAATGCGCTCCAGCGAGACCCAGCTCCGCTGCACCTGGAGGCTCCGCTTCTTCGCGCGGGCCTCGGCGCGGCGCTGCTCGATGAGCGCCGTGGTCGCCGGCGCCTTCCGCGCCAGCGGCGCGGGATCGGGGAGGGCGATCCAGAGCGCCGCGATCCCGGCGATCGCCAGGGCCAGGGCGGCGCCGGCCGCGATCGCCGCGCGCCGGAGTCGGGACCTCCGCCGCTTCATCCTTGGACCATACCAGGGGTTCCGCCCCGGGTTCGCGCCGCCGACCTGAGGCCTGATGCCCGAGGCCTGAGGCTTGGTTCGGCCCCCTCCTGCCCCTTGACACCCCTGTCGTGCCGCCCTAACTCGGGCGCACACCGACCACGAGGGCCACGAGGCCCGACGGAGCGCAACGATGGCCGACCCGAAGAAATACTCCCCCCGTGACTTCTCCAAGGTCCGCGGCCTCGCCGGGATCTCCGACAAGCAACTGGAGGAACACCTCAAGCTCTACGAAGGGTACGTGAAGCGCACGAACGCGCTCACCGAGAAGCTCTTCGCCCTCGCGAGCGACGGCAAGGCGTCCGGCGCCGACCCGGTGTACGCCGAGCTCACCCGCCGGCTCGGGTTCGAGTACTCGGGCATGGTGAACCACGAGTACTACTTCGACAACCTGACCGCGGGCGCGCAGGGCGAGCCGCCGTCGGGAGGGAAGCTGCGGAAGGCGATCGAGGCGTCCTTCGGCAAGTACGACACCTGGCTCGCCGACTTCCGCGCGATCGCGACCATGCCCGGCATCGGCTGGGCGATGCTGTTCCAGGACCCGAACACGGGCTGGCTCTCGAATCACTGGGTCTCGCTCCACCAGGACAACGTGCCCGTGGGCTTCACTCCGATCCTGGTGATGGACGGGTGGGAGCATGCGTTCATGCGGGACTACCAGGCCACCGAGCGGGCGAAGTACGTGGATGCGTTCTTCAAGAACGTGAGCTGGGAGGCGGCGGAGAAGCGCGTCCGCTGACGAGCACGCCCATCCCGCCTGCCCGCCGCGCCGCCCTCCGGCGCCGGCTTCTTGCCTGGTGGGACGCCGCCCACCGCGATCTGCCCTGGCGGTTCCCGCAGCACGCCGCCGATCCGTACCGCGTCTGGCTCTCGGAGGTGATGCTCCAGCAGACGCGGGTCGCGGTGGCCCGCCCGTACTACGAGCGGTTCGTCACCGCCTGGCCGACACTGGAGGCGCTCGCCGCCGCGCGCGACGCGGACGTGCTCGCGGCCTGGAGCGGCCTCGGCTACTACGCGCGCTGCCGGAACCTGCTCGCCGCGGCGCGGACCGCGCTCGCCCGGCACGGCCGCCTGCCGGCCTCGCTCCCCGCGCTCGCCGCGCTCCCCGGGTTCGGTCCGTATACGGCCGGTGCGGTCGCTTCGATCGCCTTCGCCATCGCGGCGGCGGCCGTGGACGGGAACGTGGCCCGCGTGCTCTCGCGCGTCTTCGCGGTGCGCGGTGATTTCGAGAAGGTGCGGGCGCGGATCTGGGGTGTCGCACGGGAGCTGGTCGGCGAGGGCGGGCGCGGGGAGAAGGGTCGCCCTGGTGACTGGAACCAGGCGCTCATCGAGCTCGGAGCGACGGTCTGTGGGCGAACGCCCGCCTGCCGCCGCTGTCCGATCGAGTCCCTCTGCGCGGCGCGCGCGGCCGGTCTGCAGGCAACCATTCCGGCCCCGCGTCGCCGGCCTGCGCCGCGCAGGCTCGAGCTCGCCTGCGCGGTCGTGGAACGGGAGGGCAGGGTGCTACTCTGCAGGCGCCCTGCGGTGGGACTGTTCGCGGGGCTCCTGGGGCTCCCCGCCGCCGAGGTGCGCGAAGGAGACTCGCCGCGGCGGGCGCTCTCGCGCGCGCTGCGGGCCGCGGGCGTGCCTGCGCGACCGGGCGTGGCGCTCGGGACGGTGGATCGAAAGCTCACCCACCGCGCCCTCCGGCTCGTCGCCTTCGCCTTCCACTCCGACGGGCCTGCGCCATCGCGCCCCGATCACGCGTGGGTGGAGTGGTCCGAGCTCGAGCGGGCTGGGATGCCCACCGCGATGAAAGCCGTTGCCGCGCTCGCGTTCTCCCGCAGGGTGGTGTAAGAAGTGCCCCGCCCCTGACCGACCCGGTGGCCCGTAGCGCCGGAAAAACGCCTTTCAAGACGGCCTTGACACGCGAGGGTCGGAACGTATAATTCGCCGCCCTCACGACGGGATTATCGCCGAACGCCCCCGTGCAGCATCGAAGGGGCGTTTTCGTTGAGAAAAAAGAGAAGAGCTCGCACACGATGCCGACGATCAGCCAGCTGGTGCGCCAAGGGCGCGAGAAGCTCACGGTGAAGAAGAAGGCGCCCGCGCTGCGGGAGTCGCCGCAGAAGCGGGGCGTCTGCACGCGCGTGTACACGACCACTCCGAAGAAGCCGAACTCGGCGCTCCGGAAGGTCGCTCGCGTGCGCCTCACCAACGGCTTCG
>JAEZXM010000102.1 GCA_023419875.1 Pseudomonadota bacterium
GAGCCACGGCGGTCTGCGGCGTGAGCGCCACGCCAGTGCCTGGGGTTCCCTCGCCCTAGTGCACGCTCGGCGCCGACCCGCCGCCCTTCACCTCGATCCGCCTGCCCTTGCGGCGCTGCTCGTCGACCGGCAGGGTCACCTCGAGAACGCCGTTCTCGAACTTCGCCTCGGCACGCTCCACGTCCACGTCCTGCGGAAGCGGGATCTCGCGGCGGAACGCCCCGTACACACGCTCGGAACGGTAGAAGCCTCGCTCCTCGCCCTCCCGCTCCTCCTTGCGTTCGCCCTCCAGAACGAGGCCGGCCTCGGTCACCTCGACGCGGAGGTCCTCGTTGCGGAGCCCCGGCAGGTCGGCGCGCACGACGAGCTGCCCCTCGCGCTCGAACACCTCCACCTCCGGCGACCATGGCCGCCCGGCGCCGATCGAGCGCGTCTCGCCCAGGGGCCAGGTGAGGGACTCGCCGAAGAGCCGGTCCATGTCGTCGAACATCCTCCGCATGATGGTGAAGGGAGAGCCGCCGAGGAGCGTGGTCGGGAATCCGGACCACTCGCGCGATGACGGGCGCGACATCGCCCGTGAAGGTTCCTGGGCGCCCCGCTTCATCGCAGCGGTCCCGCTCCGCCCGGACGATCCCTTGCCGCCCTGACCCTGTTCCTGCTGCCCACTTCCCGTGGGCGCGTTCTGGTTCTCGCCAGCCATGTGGCCTCCTTGTCGGATTGCCCTGGAAGCCTGTTGATCGCCCGCCCTCACCGCAACGGAGCCGACCCCGCGCAGGCCCGCGCGCCGGGACGTTCCGCGGACCGGACGCTCGCCGTGCAGACGAAGAACGGACGTTCTTCCATGCACGCCGCTGAGCGCCTCGGGGGCTGGGGTGCCATGCTGGCGAACGGATCCCGACCAGGCGAGGGCGGCTGCATCGCTGCCGCGGGCCGCTTCGGGGAGCGCGGACTCGCGCGGCATCGACGAGGTGCCGATCGGCGTGATCCAGCGGCAGCCGTGTGCCTGCGCCAGGTACGCCGTGATGCGTACACCGCTTCCGGAAGACCCCTTTCTCCACGCGGGACACAAACGTACTCACGTTCTCGCGGACGGGTGCCGCTGCGATTCCGGCGACTGGCCGGGCGCTCGTGCACGCAGCGGATCACTCCTTCGCCATGGTGCACGGGGTAGACTCTCGGTCGCATGCTCTTCCAGGTCGATTCGAGGGAGCTGGGCTGGCGTTTCGACGGCGGGGTGGACGTCCGATTCCCGGTGGCGGGGTGGGTCCTGCTCGGCGAGCGGCCTGCCGAGATCGGCAGCCTCACCGTCGAAGGCGGCGACGCCTCCGTGGAGTACGAGGGAGGTCGCCTCGTCCTGCGGCTCCACCACGCGCCGGACCCGCGCACCGGCGCCGTGGTGCAGACGCTCGCCTTGACCGTCCGGGACGCGACGTTCCGCCTCCTCCTCGACGCGCGCGCCGTTCCTCGGCTGGACGACCCGCTCGACTGGCTCACGGTGCCGGGCCTCTTCTACGGCGACAACGACCTCTCCAGCGATCGGGTCCGGTACCCGCGCGGCATGCGGCACGACTGGAGCAGCCGGGCCGACGCTTCGCCATGCCCCGGCGTTCACCTGGCCGGCGCGAGCCGGGGCTACGCCGCGTTCCTGGAGCGCGACCGCGTGGAGCTCGAGGCCGGCCCGCCGATCGCGGAAGGGCACGGGGACGTGATCGGCGTCGGCTGGAGACACCTGGCCGGCGGCGCTCGTGCGGTCCGCTTCACCTTCCCCTGCCAGGAGGAGCCGCACACCTATCCGACGGCCGATCGGCTCGACCCACCCCGGAGGCCGCGCCTCGAAGCCCCCGCCGGCATGATCCTCCGGTTCCGGATCCACCACTTCCTCACGCCCGGGGGGCGCGGCGCCTATCAACGATCGGTACGGTCCATGGCCGAGCGCGGGCGGCCGGAGTGGCTCGCCCGGCACTTCAGCCCTGGTGCTTCCCCGGCGGCCCGGCGCATCGCCGAGACGGCCCGGCTCTTCGCCGGATGCCTGCGCGACGCGCACTTCGAGCCCGGCGTCGGGTTCTCCCATCGCGTCGACGAGCGCGAGGTCCACACCGGCTGGTCGGGCGGCTTCGCCGCAGCTGAGGCGGGGCTCGTTCACGGCGCGGCCGCGCCGGACCCGGTGCTCTTCCGGCAAGCGGAGGAGATGGGCGACTTCGTCTGCCGGACCGGCCTCTCCCGCATCGGCTACTTCATGGCAGAACACCGGAAGCCGCGGCTCCGGCCCTCGAGGTGGTGGCGGCCGTTCGGTGACCTGGTGGCCGAGCTGCGCGGCGGTGAGGCCGCGTGGCGAGGCCCTCGCTGGTATCCGCACGTCGCCTGGGGCAAGGCCACCGGTCTCCACGTCCGGCACGCCTGCGAGGGGTCCTTCTTCCTGGCCCGGCTGCTCCGGCGCGAGGCCGCCGCCGGGCGAACGCGCCCGGCCTGGCGGCGAGCGCTCCAGGCAAATCTGGAATCGGCGCTCCGGGACCAGCGCCCCGACGGCGCCTTTCCGATCGAGCTCGATCCGATCACCGGCCGCGTCCTCGACTGGGAAGGAGCGACCCCCGCCGGCTGGATCGGCTCCCTGGCGATGGGCGCCGAGCTGGCCGCGGAGGAGGGCGACGGGTTGCGAGCCTCCCGGTGGCGGGGCGCCGCCGAGCGCGCCGCGGATCACTATGCCGAGCACCACGTCCGCGCCGAGCGGTTCTTCGGCGGTCCGTACGACGCCCACCGGGCTCCGAACATGGAAGACGCCTACAACCTGCTCAATGCCTACGCGGAGCTGTTCCGGGTCACCGAGGCGCCGCGCTTCCTCTCGGCGGCGGTGGCGTGCGCCGATCACCTCCTCGCCTGGCGCTACACCTACGACGTGGTCTTCCCGCCGGGCACCGTCTGTCGCGAGCAGAACGTCTCCAGCTTCGGCACCGCGCCCGCCTCCGTTCGCAACCGTCACCTGCAGAACTGGGACACCGTCGCCGCGCCGGCCCTGGCCGATCTCTCGCGCTGGACCGGTGATCCCTGGTACCGGCAGGCCGCGGTCGATCACCTGATCCAGTCCTGCCAGCTCGTCGAGCGCGGGAGCGGCACGCTGGGGATCCCGCTCGGCGGCCAGAGCGAGCAGTGGTACGGCACCGAGTTCCGCTGGTTCGGGAGCTTCGGTCCCTACGGGAAGGGAAACCTCTGGAAGGTCTCGGTGGTGCTTCCCAAGGCGGGGTTCCTCACCGCGGCCGCGCTCCTGGCGCCGTTCTGATCCTGCGTTTTCAGGGGGCCGCCGGGATCAGCCCGTGCAGCAGGTCCGCTCGATCGACGATCCCCACCAGGCGCCCGCCGCCGTCCGTCACCGCGAGCACCTTCTGGCCCTCCCGCAGCATCCGGGCGATCGCCTCGGAGAGCAGCACGTCGTCGCCGGCCTGCGCGAAGGAGCGGGTCATGACGTCCGCGGCGCTGCGGCCGCGCGAGTGCGCGCCGACGGGCTCCTCCTTCGCGTGAACGAAGGGAAGCCGGCCCATGAGTGCCCCGAGCGCGCTCGGACGGATGGTGGGGGTCACCCGCTCGAGGAGCTGTGCGTCCGAGACCAGCCCGACGACACGGCGTTCGGCGTCGACCACGAACGCGCGGTTGAGCCGCGTGGAGATCACGGCCTGGAAGACCTCGGCGAGCGGGGTGTCCGGGTGCACGGTCGGAACCTCTCGGCGCATCACCCTGGAGAGGGGCTCGTCGCCCGCGAGCCCCATCTCGTAGGGTTCCGGTGTGGCGGGTGGCAAGTCCGCGGCTGCGGAGCGGAGGAGGTCCAGCCTGCTCACCATGCCGACGAGCCTTCCCGCCTCGTCGATCACGGGGAGACGCTTGAGGCGCCGCCGCACCATCCGGTCGGCCGCGGCGACGAGGGATGTGTTCTCCTCGACGGTGACGGGGTTCCTGGTCATCACCTCGCCGGCGGTGCGGCTCCGGCTCGAGAGTCGCTCGAGGACCCCGTGGACCTCGGGAGTGTCGAGGCTCCGGAGGAGATCGACCCGGACGCCCAGCCCTCCGCGCTGGACGAGGTCGGCGTTGGTGATGATGCCCACCGGCTTGCCCGCCTCGACCACCGGAACCGCGCGGTAGGTCTTGCCGAGCACCAGCTCGACGACGCGCCGGATCGGGGTGGCGGGCTCGACGGTGAGGACGTCGCGGGTCATGACGGTGGCGACGGTCGCCGTTCGCTTCAGGTCGTGAACGACGTGAGGCTCGAAGAGGACGATCTCCGTCTCGTCCACCGTGACGAGGCCGTGCTGGACGAGCGCGAGGACCTGCGGCATGAGCCGCTGCACCTGTTCGGGCGTGTCGATCCACTCCACGATGATCGGCAGGTGCGTGACCACGTCGACCAGCAGGCCGGTGTGGAGCCGGCCGGTCGCTCCGAACCCCTCGGCGCCGCGGAGGACGGTCGCGCCCATGGCGTTCTCGGCCTGCAGGAGCTCGACGATCGCCCGGTGCAGTGCCCGGCCGTGGCTGCGGTCATCCTCGTTGATGTAGATGCGGACGCGCTTCGACCTGGTGGGCTCCATGGCGGCGTGCTCCCCCACCATTGTCGCGCTTCGCGCGTGGCCGTGCCCGCTCCTCCGGGGGGCCACGCTCAGAACCACCCGCCCAGCGTGGCGGTTCCGATGATCGCCTGACCGTCCGCGCCCTCCTCGCCGAGCGCCGTCCGGCCGGAGATCGTGAGGCGGAGCGCCAGGTGGCTCGTGAGCTCGGCGCGCGCGCCCAGCGTCACCGCCCCCTCGTCCTGCGCGAGCCCGCCGACCTCCTCGTGCATCCAGCTCACACGCCCCAGCAGCCAGAGCCGACGGATCGGCGTCGCCACGACCTGCGCGTACGCGCTCCGGCCGCCGAGGAACCCGCGCTCCTCGAGGTACGCCGCGCTCACGGTGCCCCGCCCGAAGATCACGCCGGGAAAGGTCACCTCGGGACCGAACCAGCGTCGGCTCACGTCCGACGCTCCGTCCTCGGCGATCCCACCGGTCGCGCTCACCCGGAGCCAGGGCGCGACGTCGTAGCTCACGAACGCGTCGCCCGAGCGCGTGCGTCCGGGGAATGCCGGGGGCTCGAAGGGCTGCGGCCATTCGAGGCCCGCGTACCGGAGGCTGCCGCCGAGCCGCAGCCGCGGAGCGGGACGGAGCGTGAAGTCGATGCGGGCGGCGTCCACCGCCCCCGGCGCCTGCTCCTCGCCGCCCAGGCCCAGCCCCACCTCGGCGGACACGTCCAGCGCCGGCAGGAACAACCGCCCGGTGAGCGACGCCCTCCCGCGCGTGCCGAGCTCGGGCGTGCGCACCGCCGCGAGGCGCCCCTCGGTCCGGAAGACCGTCGTGCCCCTGCGCCCGTCGAGCGTCCAGTACGTACCGGCCGTGAACCGTTCGCTCGAGAAGCGGAGGTCGTCCGGCTCCGGAACGGCGCCGCCGAAGAGCCCGATCTCGGCCCGCGTGACGCCGAGCCTCCCGCGCCAGCCGGCCATCGCGCCGTCGAAGATCGTCGCCCCCGGAACGCCCCAGGGGAGGACCCGCCCGGCGGAGAGCGTGAGCGTCTCGCGGGGGATCGCGGTGAGCTGCGCCTGCCAGAGGTAGAGCTGCGTCCGGTCGCGCGGCCGGAAGCGGGTCGTGCCGCCCGAGGTCCAGTGCTCCAGGCGCGCGTCGAGATCGAGGTAGAGCCAGCTCGTGATCGGGACGTCGCGCGCGAGGACGTCCAGCGACGTCTTGCCGGAGCTGCCGCCGGGGTCGGTCTTCCACGCCTGGTGCGTGATCGCGACGTCGAGGGCGTGCGCCCGCGGCATCACCTCGGGTGCAGGAGGTCCGGCCCGGTAGGCGACGAGCCCGACGGGCGCGGCCTCCACGACCGCGCGGCGATGGGCGAGCACCTCGTCCTGCGCTGGCGGCGGGAGGACCCGGGCCGCGGGCGGCGCGGCCGTGTCCGGCAGCGCGAAGGTGTCACCGGTGCGCGCGCGGGCGCCGGTGCAGATGGCGTGGTGCGGGGCGACGGCCTCGACGGTGCAGGTTCCCGCGGGCTCCCTGCTCCGGCGGAGCGCGAGCTCGGCGCCGGGGGAGAGCCCCTCCTCGGCGCCGGCGTCGAGGTAGGCGCGCGTCGCCGTGACGTGGGTGACCGTGCCGGTGGTGCGCGGGGCGGCGGCGAGGAGGAGCGCGGCGAGCGTGGCGGAGATCGTCATCGCGCGCTCCTCACCGTGCCGCCGCGAAGCGGTGGCACTCGTAGCACTTGCGGTTCACGAGGGCGAAGCCGAGGACCCCCTCGTGCTCGTCGGCGACCCCCCCGTGGCACCGGAGGCAGTTGGCCGTGTCGCCCGCGCAGGTCAGCGGCACGCCGAGGTCCACCGGGGGGAGCGTCGTGTGGCAGTCGAGGCAGCGGATCCCGGCGTGTGGGCCCCGCCGGATGTCGAAGCAGGCCTGGTGCGCGGGGAAGGTCCCGGGCGAGAACCGCCACGTGCCGTGGCACCGGCGGCAGTCGGCCGGGAACCCCGGCGCGCCGTGGTCGACGACGGCGGCGCCGCCGCTCGCCCGTGCGAGGTCCGCCTCGTGGCAGCCCACGCACCGCGGCGAGGGCCGGTCGAACCCGCGGTCCCGGCGGTCGCCGTGGCACTCCTCGCAGGCGATCGCGGCGTGACGGCCGGTGAGCGGGAAGCTCGTGCGCCGGTGCGCGTCCGGGCCGAAGGTGCGCGCGGAGAACGAGCTCGGATCGTGGCAATCCTGGCACCGCTGGCCGAGGCGGCCGAGGTGGACGTCGCGATGGCACGCCGAGCACGCCCGCGGCACCGGGTCGGCGAGGCTGCTCGTGCGGTGGCAGGCCTTGCAGGAGACGTCGCGGTGACGTCCCTCGAGCGGGAAGCCGGTCCGGTCGTGATCGAAGGCGACCGGCCGCCAGCCTCCGGGCGAGTGGCAGCCGGCGCATCCGGCGTCGGCCGACTGGCCGGCCGGCACGAAGCTCCGGAACGCGCCCTTGTGGTGATCTTCGTGGCACCCCTCGCAGCGGACCGGCAGCGGCTTGTACTTCGCCACCGCCGCACCCGCGACCGTCACCGCCGGATGGCACTTGCGGCACTCGAGCCGGGCGTGCTTCCCGGCGAGCTCGAACCGGGTGAAGGGCGGCGCGTGGACGAACGAGAGCTCCTTCCAGCTCTGGACGCCGTGGCACCGCGCGCAGTCGGTCGCCCTCCCGCGTGCCGCCGCGAGCTGGCCCGCGTGCGGATCGGAGTGGCAGGAGGCGCACGCCGAGGCGAGCGGCGCGTACCGGACCACGCCGGCGGCGTCGGCCCGGTGGCACGAGGCGCACGCCGCCGACGCGTGCGCTCCGGTGAGCGGGAAGGACGTGTCCCGCGTGTGGTCGAGCTTCACCTTCCGGAACGAGGCCGTCGTGTGGCAGGCGGTGCACCCCTCGGACTTCACGCGGCGATCGAGCTGGCCCGCGTGCGGGTCCGCGTGGCACGCGCGGCAGTCCGCCGGACTCGCCGGCGCGAACCGCGCGAGGCTCACCCGGACCGGGCGCTTGCGGCGCTCGAGGTCGGCCCGGACCGCGGCGGGCACCTTCCGGGCGAGCGCGGGATCGGGGCGGTGGCAGAGCGCGCAGGAGACGGCCCGGTGCGCGCCGTCGAGCGGGAAGCCGGTCCGGTCGTGGTCCTCGAGCTCGAAGCGGGCCGGCTGGAAGCCCTCGACGGTGTGGCAGCGATCGCAGGTCTTCCCGTTCTCGGCTCGCGCGAGCCCCTTCACCTGCCCGAGGTGGGCGTCGAGATGGCAGTCGGTGCAGCGCGCGAAGGCGAGCCCGCGGTACCTGGCCGGGCTGCCGCCCTTCCCCGGAACCGGGCCGTGGCATGCCGCGCAGGCGACCGCAGCGTGAGCGCCCTCGAGCGGGTACCGGGTCTTCTGGTGGAAGGCGCGCTCCCCGGCCTTTCCGGCCACGCGCCGCCAGCCGTCGGTCGAGTGGCAGCTCGTGCAATCCGGGCCGAACCGGTCCTGGTGCGGGTCGCGGTGGCAGTCGGTGCACCGCTGGAAGGCGAGCCCCTTCATCTTCGAGAAAGCCTTGGCGTTCACCGGTGGTGTGACGGCGGCGGGCACGTTTGCCGCCGCCCCGGCCTCGCTCTTGTGGCACTTCGCGCACGCGACCTGCGCGTGCCGGCCGGTGAGGGTGAACGCGGCGCGGGCGTGATCGAAGCCGCGCGCCGGTTTCCAGCCCGCCTCCGTGTGGCAGCGCTGGCAGTCGGCGCCGAGTTGCCCCCGATGCTCGTCGAAGTGGCACGAGGCGCAGGCCTGCGGCTGGCCGAGGAACGTCTTCCGCCCGGGCTGCTTCTCGAGCACCGCGCGCACGGCAGGGTCGGCGATGCGCCGCGCGTCGTGGCACTTCGCGCAATCCGCCGTCCGGTGCTTGCCCCGCAGCTCGAAGCCGGTGCGGGCGTGGTCGAACCCGCGCCGTCCGCCCTTGCCCCAGTCGACGAGCGGCTCGTCGCGACCCTGGTGCTCGTGGTGGCACGACCAGCACTGGCGTTCCGCGGCGGGCAGGCGGCCGTGGAAGCCGCGCCCTTCCGCGGTCCGCGCGCGGAGCTCGACGTGGCACTCGAGGCAGCGCTCCTGCGAGAGCTGCTCGCCCGCGGGGTGGCACTTCGTGCAGCTCTGGAGGCCGCCCTCGAGCGACTGGTGCGCCCGCGAGAGCGGGCCCGGCGAGAAGAGATCCACCGACAGGGAACGCGCCGGCGTCAGGAGCGCCGCCGTGGCGAGCGCGGCGGGTAGCCATCGCGTCTTGAGCCTCAGCGGCTCCATCGGAGCAGGCCGTACCCGAGGTAAAGCGACACGGCGATGTGCGCGGTGATGGTAAGCACGAGGAAGATCGCAAGTGAGGCATGAAACGCGCGCCACCCCCGCAAGAGACGCTTCAACGATGCGTAGAACCGGGCTTGCCAGCGGATCCGGGCGAGCGCGACGAGCGCGCGGCGGAATTCCGGGTACACCTCGCGCGGGAACCGGTGACGCAGGAGCCTGAGACGGAGTCGCAGGCTCATCGCCTCGAGCGGCATGCGCACGAAGAGGAGCAGGAACGAGCCTCCACGGACGGGAGCGGTCGCGAGGCGGAACAGGGACTCGGCGTGCGGGCCCGCGAGGGCGACGGCCTTCGACTGCTCGTCCCGGAGCCGCTCGAAGCGCGCGAGGAGGTCGGCGAGCTCCACCGCCTTTCCGCCGTCCGACGGCACGGCGCCGTAGATGAAGCGGCCGACGATCCCGGTGCTCACGACGATG
Organism: Pseudomonadota bacterium; assembly: GCA_023419875.1. GTDB lineage: Bacteria > Myxococcota > Myxococcia > Myxococcales > Anaeromyxobacteraceae > Anaeromyxobacter. The sequence goes on from JAEZXM010000102.1 coordinate 9,291, forward strand.
ACGAGCGCGGTCGCGGTGGAGGTGGCGAGCAGGTTGTTCGACTGAAACGCAGCGTGAAAGGCGATCACGCACGGGCTCATGAGCCCGACGAAGACGTGGAAGTCGAGCCAGCCACGGACGCTCCCCAGCGGCGCGAGGAGCTTCCAGCGCTTCCGCGCGGCGTAGAGGAAGTTCGAGAGCATGAACGCGGTGGCGACGATGCCGATCGAGTGACCCCAGGCGCCCGCGGAGCGCAGCTCCTGGTGGAGCGGCGAGCCCCGCCGCGCCGCGCGGGCGAGCGAGTAGTACTCGCGGCCTACCCACGCCAGGAGCGCCAGGG
>JAEZXM010000120.1 GCA_023419875.1 Pseudomonadota bacterium
TCGCTGGCCCGCGACCGCGCTCTCGAGCCGGGCCGACATGCTCCCCACGAGCGCCCGGAGCGCCTCGATCTCCCGCTCCGGCGCGAGCCGCTCGCGCTCGCCGCCGCGATACTCGCGGCGCCGCTCCGGCAGGCCCTCGTCCGCGGCCCGGGGTACGAAGCCGTCGGCCCCGCCGGCGAGCACCGCCTTCCGCTCCTCCACCGAGCCGCCCATGGCGACGATCGGGATGCCCTCGAGCCCCTTCTCCTGGCGCAGCCGCGCCGCGAGCTCCGCGCCCTCCAGGTCCGAGAGCCGGACGTCGGCGAGCACGAGGTCGGGCCTCGTCCGGAGAGCACGCGCGATCCCGTCGAGCCCGGAGCCGGTGTCCTCCACCGAGAACCCGCCGGACTCGAGGAGCGCCCGCACGCGCTTGCGGCCCGCGTCGTCGTCCTGGATGAGCAGCACCCGAGGAGCCATGTCCAAGCCCGTGGTGGATGGTAAAGCCCGTGGATTATATGCGCCCGGCGCCCTGCGACGACCACTCGCGGAGCGCGGCGCGAAGTCGCTCCGGATCGTTCTCGCGTGGATCCTGCAGCACCCGGTCGAGCAGGTGCCGGAGCGCCTCGCCGACGCGCGGCCCCGGCGCCGCTCCGAGGACCTCCGCCACGTCGCGCCCGTCCAGCGCCAGGTCGCGGATCGCGAGCGGCGGGTTCGACCGCAAGACCTCGGTCACACGTTTGCGGACACGGGCGAGCTCGGTCCCGGCGCGTCGCCGAGAGGAAGGCGGGAGCCCGCGCGCTTCCGCCGCAGCCGCGAAGAGCAACGCCTCGACCCGCCGGGGCTCCACGCGCGAGAGCCAGCGCCGGATCGCGGCGGGGTCGGACGCCGGAAGCGCACCACCGGGCGTGCGCCGGCAGGGGTAGAAGCGTACCAGCGCCTCCGCGGAGTCGCTCACCTGCCGCGGGAACCGGAGCGCGGAGAGCGCTTTCCTCGCGCCGTCCGCGCCGAGCGGGTGGAGGACCGCGGCGAGGCGCGCCGCGAGATCGGGCGCGACCCGGCCCGCCACGCCCTCGGCGTGCTCGAGCGTGCGCGGCGGCAGCGCGGCCACCGCGGGGAGCACCACCCGCAGCAACCCCGTCGATCGGAGCAGGCGCAGCGCGTCCAGAGCATGGCGCGCGACGAGGAGCTTCCCCAGCTCGTCGGTCAGCCGCTCCGCCGCCACGAGGCGCACGACGTCGAGCGCGCCGGGGATGGAGCGGCGGGTGGTGGGGTCGAGACCGAAGCCGAGCTGCGCGACGAAGCGGACCGCGCGCATCGGTCGCAGCCCGTCCTCGGCGAACCGAGCCGCCGGATCGCCCACGGCCCGAACCCGACGGCGGCGAAGGTCGTCGCGGCCGCCGAACGGATCGCGGAACTCCGGCGCCAGCGGGTCGAAGGCGAGCGCGTTGATGGTGAAGTCGCGCCGGGCGAGATCGGCCTCGAGGTCCTGCAGGAAGACGACCGACTCGGGCCGGCGGCCGTCCCGGTACGCGCCCTCCCCGCGGAACGTGGTCACCTCGATCGGCTCGCCGCGCGCGAGCACGGTGACGGTGCCATGCTCGACGCCCGTCGGGATCACCTTGCGGAAGAGGCGCATCACCTCGTCGGGCCGCGCCGGGGTCGCCACGTCGAAGTCGCCGGCGGTGCGCGGCCGGCGGAGGAGAAGGTCCCGGACGGCCCCGCCCACGAGCCAGGAGCGGTGGCCGGCCCCGGTGAGCGTGCGGAGCACGTCGAGCACCGGCGCCGGGAACGCGGCCCGGCCGAGCGCGGCGGGGACGTTCATCAGTGGGTGCCGCGGCGCTCCTCTGCGGCGCGCTCGAGGAGTCGGAAGTAGACGCGGATGAGCGCCGAGCGGGTGGGCGACGAGAGGGCGTCGATGGTGCCGCGCGCGGCGTGCGCCGGGCCGCGGGCCATGGCGAGCAGCGCCTGGCCGACCGCGTCCGCGGAGATGGCGTCGAGCGGACGATCGGGGGCCTCGAACGCGGCGCGGATCTCGTCGGGCTCGAAGAGCGGGTGGTGCCCGCGGAGCCCCTCCACGAGGATCACGGAAAGACGCCCGGGCGCCTGCATCGTGAGCTTCTCCACCTTGGTCCCTCCCGGCGCCGGCCGCCGTGAATTTGCGCGGACGGGCGGCGCCGAACCTCGCGGCGGGGGGACCCTAGCACGACCCGCCGCCCGGAACAGCGCCGACGAGCGGTGACGCACGCGCAGGCGACACCGGCTCATGCCGTCGAGGCGGGGCGTTCGGCACCCGGCGTGGCGCTCGGTGATCTTGTTGGGGGCCCTCGATGAGGCCCTCGGCCCCCCAGACCCCCGCTCGCCCTTTCCCAGCGAAATCGACCCCGGCGTGACTCGAACACGCGACCTGCGGTTTAGGAAACCGCCGCTCTATCCGGCTGAGCTACGGGGCCCGGCTCCACCTGATGCCGCGACGGAATCGCGCCGGCGGCGCCGACGTATATCACACCGGCGGACGCCCCCGGCGCGCCGGAAGCGCCGCTCACGGCCATTCCGGCAGCTCGCGCCCCGCGCCGTCCCCCTCGCCGAGCGGGAGCTCAACGGTGATGGCCGTCCCCGACCCCCTGCCCCCGCTCTCGGCCCGCACCCTGCCGCCGTGCAGCTCGGCGATGCCCTTGACCACGGCGAGGCCGAGCCCCAGGCCTCCCTCGGTCCGCGCGAGCGTCCGCTCGCCCTGCACGAACGGCTCGAACACCTGCGCGAGGAGATCGGGCTCGATCCCGAGCCCCGTGTCGCGCACCACGAGCTCGGCGCAGGGCGAACATCGTCGGAGCCCCACCGTGACCGCGCCGCCGGCGGGCGTGTACTTCGCCGCGTTCTGCAGGAGGTTGCCCACGACCTGCGAGATGCGGGTGGCGTCCCCGTCGATCCAGACCTTCTCGGAGGGGATCTCGAGCAGGAGCGTCAGCCCGCGGTCGGCGAGCAGCGCGCGATGATCCTCGGCGGCTCCCCGCACCAGCAGCGCCAGATCGACCTGCTCGCATCGCAGCTCGATCTTTCCTCGCGCGATGCGGGTCACGTCGAGCAGATCGTCGACCAGGCGGGTGAGGTGCTCGAGTTGACGCCGGATGACCGACCGCGCCCGGAGCGCCTGCGGCGAGGTCGGCTCCGTGAGCTCGAGGATGAACAGCGAGTTGGTGATGGGCGCGAGCGGATTCCGCAGCTCGTGGGAGAGCATCCCCAGGAACTCGTCCTTCCGTCGGCTCGCCTGGCGCAAGCGGATCTCCGCGTTCGTCCGCTCCTCCTCGATCCGCTTCCGCTCACTGATGTCGGCGAACGACACCGCGAACCGACCCGGGGCCGGCCGGTACGCGTACACCTCGTACCACCTCCGGAGCGCGCCCGAGTACGACTCGAAGCGTGTGCTCTCCCCGGACGAGACCACCCGCCCGTACCTCTCGATCCACGAGGGCTCGATTTCTGGGAGGACCTCCCGGACGGTCCGGCCGATCACGTCCGCGGGCTCGAGGCCGGTCAGGCGCGCGAACGCCGGATTCACGTCCAGAAAGCGGTAATCGACCGGACGGCCCTCGCGGTCGAAGATCATCTCATGCAGCGCATGACCCTCGTTCATCGACTCGAACAGGGTGCGGTACTGCTGCTCGCTCCGGACGAGGGCCTCGCGCGCCCGCACGGACCCGGTGACCTCGTTCAACGAGAGGACGAGCCCTTCCACCTCCCCACCCGCGCTCCGGACGGGCGTCAGCGTCCAGTCCCAGTACGTCACGCCGCGCTCGGGTTGATCGGGGTACTCGAACGGCTTCTCTCTCCAGACGGCGGGCACCCCGGTGTCGCGGGCGTGCTCGAAGATCGCCTGGTTCTCCGCGTGCGGGTACAGCTCGAAGTGATTGCGCCCCGCAAGCTCCGCCGCCGGTCTCCCCGCCGCCTCCGCGTACGCGCGGTTCACCCGGACGAACCGGAAGTCCCGATCCAGGTAGGCGAGCAGGTTCCGTGAGCACTCCACGAGCGCTTCGAGGATCTCGGAGTCTGCCCCTCGATCCATTGAGGACCTCCGCTGTCGGCTCGAGACATCCTCGCGCACTTCGCCGCGGGTTCGTGTGGGTCAGCCGGGTACCGAACGGGCGAGGCGGAACGCCTACGATCGTTCCGACCTACCCGTCCTGGGGCCTGGCGGGTCGGCGGTGCCTCCGGGATGTCGAAGCAAGGACCTCGAGAGCGATCGAGCGCCGCCACGCGGGTGCCGACCCGGCGGCCCCTCGGGGCACGGGCGCCTCTCCGGAACGCGATGACCATCGTGCGAGGCGAGCGGTCGGGGGCCGCTGCCTCGTGCGGGTCGACTATCACCTTCACACCTGGGCCTCGAAGGACTCGCGCACCAGCGCGGGCGAGGTGGTGGAGCGCGCGCTCGCGGCGGGCCTCGGGATGCTCGTGGTCACGGACCACGACACGGTCGCCGGCGCGGTGGCCCTCTCGGCGAGAGCGCCTCGCGAGCTGCGGATCGTGGTCGGGTGCGAGTTCACCTGCGTGGACGGCTCGCACGTGGTCGGGATCGGGCTCCGCGGGATGACGGCCGAGCGCCGGCTCCCGCACCTGCTCGACGCGCTCCGCGCGGAGGGTGCGCAGGTCCTCCTCCCCCACCCGTTCCGGCGCGGCAGCGGCGTGTTCCGCCGCGAGCTCCGCCGGACCGACGCGTTCGTGAGGAACGTGCTCGCGCGCACCGACCTGCTCGAGGCCTTCAACGCACGCGACACCTGGGAGAACAACCAGCGGAGCCACGACCTCGCCCTGCGCACGGG
>JAEZXM010000136.1 GCA_023419875.1 Pseudomonadota bacterium
GAGCAGGTGCGCGCGGCGGTGGAGGCCCTGCTCCACGCCGCCAAGGCCGAGGGCGGCCTCACGGTTCGGCACTGCTGCGGGGTGGTGGCGGTCTTCGGCGTCGCCGGCCCGTCGCCCGACGACGCCGGCCTCGCCCTGCGCACCGCCCGCGCCGCCCTGACCGCGGTGGAGAACCTCGGCGGCGGCTTCACCGCCCGTGCGGCGATCGATCTCGGCTCCGCGCTGGTGGGGAACATCGGCGGCGTCGACGCCTACGAGCTGGCCGTGCTCGGGGAGATGGTCGAGCGGTTGGAGCGGATCCTCGCCGTGGTCGCGCCGGGGGAGATCCTCGCCGGCCCCGGAGCGTCCGGCCTCGCCGGCCGCGAGCCCGCGGCGTGGATGCAGGTGGGCGCGGAGGAGATCCGGGTGGCGCGGGTGGGGAGGGGGTAGTCTCTCCGATTCCGCCTCCGGCGGAGGTTCGGGGCACTCGTTGGCCGTCCGCTTCTCGGTCTCCTATACTTGCGCCGTGAGGCGCGACGAGGCGATCAGGACCCTTCGAGGCTACCTGCCGGCGTTGCGCCGTGACTTCCGAGTGCGCCAGCTCTCCCTTTTCGGGTCCACGGCCCGGGACGAGGCGCGCGAGGACAGTGATCTCGACTTGCTCGTCGAGTTCGACGTCGTTCCCACCCTCGATAAGTTCGTGGGCCTCAAGTACTTCCTCGAGGACCGCCTCGCCCGCAGGATCGACCTGGTGACGCCCGATGCCGTCAAGCCGCGGATGCGTTCCTCGGTCGAGCGCGAGGCGGTGCGTGTTGCCTAGGTACACGCGCGACTGGCGTCTCTACGCCGAAGACATCATCGAGGCGTGCGGGAAGGTGCGCCGGTACGTCGCCGGGATGACGTACGAGACGTTCGCTTCCGATGAGCGCACCCGCGACGCGGTGATGCGCAACATCGAGATCATCGGCGAGGCTGCCAAGAACATCCCGGATGACGTGGCGTCCTCCGCTCCGGAGATAGAGTGGCGCAACGTGCGCGGTATGCGGGACGTGCTTGCGCACGCCTACTTTGGTGCTTCGCTCGAGATCGTCTGGGCCACCGCGACAAGCAGGATGGACACGCTCGAAGCTGCCGTTCGGAAGATGCTCGACGACTCCGGGTCTGCTTCACGCCCCTAGAGGGATCACACCGTTCGCTCCCCGGGACCTCTGGGTCCGGGTACTGCGTTGCGTCGGAACCATGGCTTGCCGGTGGGAGTCACTGGAGGCCGGCGGCCTCCTCCTTGGTCAACCACCTGATGTCACGCGCGCCCGGTATCTGCGCCACCACACGGCCAACCAAGGCCTTCATGTCCGCGAATTCCGCCGCAGCGTCCTCGTCTCGCCGGAACCACCGGCGAGTCCCGGTGAGTTCGATGCCCCAGCGATGCTCCTCGTTCAGGACCAGGAAATGCACGTACAACCGGAAGGAAGTCGTCTTTGTGTGCGTGTAAATGCCCCAGCCCTGCTCTTCCTGGAAGCAGCAGGCCACGAACCGCTCCTTGAGGAGCTGGACGACGTCGTTCGCCAATTCGCGCCCGAAGGGTGGCGCCTTGTCCAGTTCGTCATCTGCCGGCCACGTTCTTGGATAGGAGGCCGACTCGAACGCGATCAGCACCTGTCGTTTCGTCGCGCCCATCGTCGACCCTTCGGAAATTGCACGGGCGAAGAAACCCTCCGCCGCGTCGCGCGTTGCCGCTCGCGACGGCATACCACATGCTCAGGGGTGACGAGCCCATCCGGCACGGAGCATACGCATGGATCTCGGGGTCGAGTGCCACGCCGGCCACCGCGGCGAGGAAACGCCGCGGCGGCTCGTGCTGGGAGGGCGCGCGGTCGTCGTGACCGAGGTCGTGGACCGCTGGTACGGGCCCGACCACCGTTACTTCAAGCTGCGGGGCGACGACGGCGCGACCTACCTCGTCCGGCACGACGAGAACGCGGACCGGTGGGAGCTGCAGCTCTATGAGCGGTAGTCAGGCGAGGACGCGCGGCGGAAGGCTTCACGATCTCGAGAGCAACGTGGATCCGCGCGCTCGGTCGTGACCACACATGTTCGTCCTTCGACTCCGCAGCCGCTTCGCGGCTGCTACGCTCAGGACGAACGGACATGAAGACCAGTCGGTCTCCTCATCACAGTCACCACTTCGAGGCAGATTGGTCGCCTGGACGAACCGTTTGCGGCGAAGTCTCCCGCTGGGAGCTGCAGCTCTGCGAGCGGTAGTCACGCGACGATGCCGGTGCCCGCGAGCTTCAGCCGGTCCCCCTTCACCCGCCCGAGCAGCCGCAGCAGCCCGTCGAGGATCGTCACCGGGTGCGGGGGACAGCCGGGGATGAAGAGATCGACCGGCACGCCGAGCGCCGCCTCCGCACCGCCCGCGTTATCCGGGGCCCCGGCGAAGACGCCGCCCGAGATCGCGCACGCGCCCACGGCGATGACGAGCCTCGGCGCGGGGGTCGCCTCCCAGGTGTCCCGGAGCGCGGCCCGCATGTTCTCCGACACCGGCCCGGTCACGACGATGCCGTCGGCATGCCGGGGCGAGGCCACGAACTGGACCCCGAACCGGCCCAGGTCGAACTGCACGTTCCCGCTCGCGTTGAGCTCCGCCTCGCAGCCGTTGCACCCTCCGGCGGAGACCTGCCGCAATCGGAGCGAGCGGCCGAAGAGCCGCGCCATCCGCTCCTCCAGCGCTCGCGCCAGCGTCGCCTCGTCTCCACGGACCACGAGCTCCTCGCGCGACCGCATCGCGAGCCGGTAGTCGCGGGTGAAGGTCACGGCGTCCGCGGGGCAGGCCTCGGCGCAACGGGCGCAGAAGAGGCACGCGCCCATGTCCAGCCGGAGCGACGCGCCGGTGCCGGCGATCGCGTTCGTGGGGCAGACCTCGGCGCAGGCGGTGCAGCCGGCCTCGCAGCGCTCCGGGCGGAGCGCGGGCCGGCCGTGGAAACGCTCCGGGAACCGCGTTGGGCCGCGCGGGTAAGCGATCGTCTGGTGCCCGAGGCGCAGGCGGGCGAGGAGGATGCTGATCACAGGTCGTGCCCCGCGTAGGAAAGGTTGAAGCTCTTGTTGCACAGCGGGAAGTCGCTGACCGGCTGCCCCCGCATCGCGAGCTGCAGGCCCATCCAGTTGTGGAACGAGGGGTCCACGACCTTGTAGCGGGCGACGGCTCCGTCCGGCCCGGTGCGGACCGCGTGGCAGATCTCGCCGCGCCAGCCTTCCACCAGCGAGACGGCCAGCCGATCCGCCGCTGGGGCCGGGACGCCGATCGCGACGGGGCCCTCAGGCAGCGCCCGCAGCGACGCCGCCACGAAGGCCGCGCTCCGCTCGGCCTCCTGCCGGCGGAGGCTCGCGCGCGCGGACACGTCGCCCCCGCCCTGGGTGACGAGCGTGATCGGCGTCGCGCCGTACGGTGCGAACGCGTGGGTCGTGCGTACGTCCACGGCGACGCCGCTCGCTCGCGCGGCCGGGCCCACCAGGCCGAGCTGCCGGGCGAGGTCGCGGGGCACGGCGCCGGTGCCGTCGGTCCGGTTACGCACCGAGGCGGCCCGGAAGAACACGCGCGCCGCGCCGGCCGTCTTCTGCCACGCCTGGTCGATCCTGTCGGCGAGCCGTCCCGCGGCCGCTCCGGGCAGGTCGTACCGAACGCCGCCGGGCACGACCAGTCCTCGACCGAAGCGGTTTCCGC
>JAEZXM010000244.1 GCA_023419875.1 Pseudomonadota bacterium
GCTCAACCGGGAGGTCGCAGCGCCGGGCGGCAGCGACCGGCCCGCCACCACGCCCGCGCCCGTCCCGTCCCCCGTCCCGGCGGCCCCTCCCGCTCCCGTGGAGGGGACCACCTGGTCGGGCGAGGTCCTGCGCCAGATCCGCGAGGCGCGCGGCATCTCGGTGCAGCAGGTCTCGGAGCGGACCAAGGTCACACGCCACCACATCGAGAACATCGAAGCAGATCGTTTCGAGCAGCTCCCCGCCGCCGTCTACCTCCGCGGCATCCTGCTCTCCATTGCGCGGGAGTTGCGGCTGGACGGGCAGAAGGTGGCTCGCTCGTACCTGGAGCGGTTCACCGCGGCGAGCTCGCCCCCTCCTCCCGTCCCGCGCCCGAAGTAGCCGGATCGCCGGTGCCGTCCAATTGACCGTACTCCGGACCCGTTCTACCATCCGTCGCGTATGCCGCTCATCGAGGCTCCCGAGGCTGCGACGCGTCTCGCCCGGGCGATCTGCTCCGACGTCTCCCTCTACAACGAGGAGAAGATCGTTCGAGGGATCGAGCAGGACAACTTCTTCGAAGCGCTGAAGGAAGAGCTCGAGGAGGGTCGCGAGCTGTATCGCTCCAGGGTCTCTCCGGACCTCTACGGCCGGACCAACTTCTACGACCGCGCCATCGTGGACGTGATCCTCAAGTCCAAGGGGCACGTGAAGTCGAAGATCTGGTGATGATGGAACGGGGGCCGGCGCCCCCACCCCAGCTGCGCTGGGTCCCGCCGCGCTGCGCCGCCAGCGATCGGAGAGGATCTCGGAACGGCGGCTTGCGCGGCACCCAGCGGGGAGGGGCTCCGCCCCTCCCCCGCGCTGTCGCGCGGGGCCCTCACCCTGATGGCTCGGTGCTTCGACCTCCTCGTTCCTCCCGAGCTCTCCGGGCTCCGGCTCGACGTGGCCGTTGCGCGCCTCGCGCCCGAGCTCTCCCGGGCGCGCGTCCAGCAGCTCCTCGCGGATGGCCGGATCACGATCGGCGGCCGTGCGGCCCGCGCCTCGAGCCGCGTCAGGGGTGGCGAGCGGATCCACCTCGAGATCCCGCCGCCCGCGCCGATCGAGGTCGCGCCACAGGACCTGCCGCTCGCCGTGCTGCACGAGGACGCCGACCTGCTGGTGCTGGACAAGGCGGCCGGCATGGTGGTCCACCCGGCGCGCGGCACCCCGCACTCGACGGTGGTGAACGCGCTCCTCTTCCGGCTGGCGCGGGACCCGGCGGCGCCGCCGCGGCTCGGGCTCGTCCACCGGCTGGACAAGGACACCTCGGGATGTCTGGTGGTGGCGCGCACCGAGGCGGCGCTGCAGTCGCTCCAGGCCCAGTGGAAGGGGCGAAGCGTGGAGAAGGTGTACCTCGCCCTCTGCCACGGGTCGCCGCCGGCCGAGGGTCGCCTGGACACGCCCTACGGCCGCCATCCGCGCGATCGCACCCGGTACACGGGCCGGATCGAGGGTTCGCGGCGCGCGCTGACGGAATGGAAGGTGCGCGAGCGGTTCGGCGCGCGCGCCAGCATGGCGGAGGTGGCCCTCCACACCGGCCGGACGCACCAGATCCGCGTCCACCTCTCGGAGGCGGGGCACCCGCTGCTCGGGGACCCGGTGTACGGTGGGACCCGCCGCGAGGCGCGGCTGCCTGCCACCGATCCGGTGCGCCGCGCCGCCGAGGCGATCGGCCGCCAGGCCCTTCACGCAGCGCGCCTCGCGTTCGACCACCCGCGCACCGGGCGCCGGGTCGCTTTCACCGCGCCGCTGCCGGACGACTTCGAGCGAGCCCTGAGCGTGCTCCGGGGAGAAACGTTCTTGCCCGAGGCCTGAGCCCGGGGGCCCTCACCTCGTATCCGCCACGGCCCGGTCCCCCTCGAACTGCACCTCGAGGCGGAACGTGACCGCGTAGGCGCGGTGGCGCCCGCGCTCCGGCTTCCACGGCCACCCGACCTCGGGCTCGAGCTCCACGAAGAGCCACCGGCGGAGCACGTCCTGCCGGAACCTGGTGTAGAGCCGGTACTTCTCCAGCACCACCGGCACGTCGGTGTTCCCCCGCGCGTCGGTGCCGAGGGCGATGGCGCTGCGCGGGGTGAAGGCGTACGAGTAGACGAGCTCGGTGCCGTACTCGACGCCCCGCGTTCGGCGCTGGGCGACCAGCGTGGACCCCGCGAGCCGAACGAGCGACGAGGGGGTGGCCGGCCACTCGAGCCCTGCCGTGAGGCGGGCGCCGAGGTGCAGGTCAGTGCGCCAGAACACCTGGGTCGAGAACCGGCCGAGGAGCCGATCCTCGATCGGTAGCGCCAGCCGGTAGCGGATCCGGGTGAAGGCGCCGACGGGAATCCGGACCATCACGCCTGCGCCCAGGTCCACGGAGGAGCGGATGCCCCGGTGCGCCCCGTACCGGAGCTCGACGTCGGCCGCGCGCCGGTCGCGCGAGACCGTCGGCAGGGCGGATCCGTCGATCTCCTCCGGATCATCGAAGGTGTCGGAGGAGCCGGTGAAGACGATGCGAGTCCGCTCCAGCCAGCGGTTCACGCCGGGGAGGCGGATGTTCGCCAGCACCTCGGCCGCAAGGTCGGGCTGCCCGTCCTCGCGGAGCCGGAGAGCGGTGCGGACCCGCGCGAACGACTCGGCGCGCACGGGATCGAGATCCGTCTCGTCGGAGAAGAAGCGGTCTATCCGGACCGCAGGTGCGAAGAAGATCCGGCCGACGAGCTCGTGGCCGGAGTCGAACCAGGAGCGCTCCTCGTCCTCGAGGTCCGCAGGATCCCGGTGCGGGCGGCCGGAGAAGACGGCCTCGGGCCGCGGAGGCGCGGGCTCCGGAACCGGCACCGCGGGCGGCGGCACGGGGGGGACCGGGATCTCGTCGGGAGGAGGCTCGGGCTTCGGCTGTGGCTGTTCAGAGGCGTGCTCCTCGCC
>JAEZXM010000393.1 GCA_023419875.1 Pseudomonadota bacterium
CGCCACGGCGCGCCGGCCCGGGCGCAACCGCGACGAGCTCGAGCTGGCCTCCCGACTCGGCCCTCGGCTTCGACTTGCCTCTCCCGACCTTTGCCACCGCGACCTTTCGGCCCGCCATCAGACGTAACCTCGCGATATCTCCTGCCATCGCTCGAATAGCACGACCCGGAGAAGGGCGCGAGAAAGCGGCGCGGCCGAGCGCCGCTCCGTCCGCCCGGATTGACCCGGGTCTCCCTGTGGTTACCTGAAGGACATGCCCTGGAGCGAGGCGGCGCAGCCGCGTGGAATGGTGTCTTCGTCCCGGCCGAGCATCGGCCGCAACTACTTCAAGACCGCCATGCTGATGGCGTTCCTCATCGCCGTCCTGGCGATCGGGGGACAGATGTGGGGCGGCACGAGCGGCCTCCTGCTCTTCGGCGGCATCGGGCTCGTCTTCAACTTCGTCTCGTACTGGTTCTCGGACCGGATCGCCCTCGCCGCGCACCGCGCGCAGCCGGTGACGCGCGAGCAGCTCCCGCAGCTCCACGAGATGGTCGAGCGGCTCACGCGCCGCGCGAACATGCCGATGCCGCGGCTGTACGTCATCCCCTCGCCCACGCCCAACGCGTTCGCCACGGGCCGGAGCCCCGCGCACGCGGCTGTGGCCGTCACCGAGGGCATCATGCGGATCCTGAACGCCCGGCAGCTCGAGGGCGTGATCGCGCACGAGCTCTCCCACGTGAAGAACCGCGACATCCTCATCGCCACGATCGCCGCGGCGGTCGCCGGCCTCGTCGCCTCCCTCGGTCACATGATCCAGTGGGGCGCGATGTTCGGCGGGTTCGGCCGCTCGAGCGACGACGACCGCGGCGGCAACATCTTCGGCGCGCTCGCCTGGGCGATCCTCGCCCCGATCCTCGCGCTCATCATCCAGCTCGCGGTGTCGCGCTCGCGCGAGTTCGGCGCCGACGCCTCGGGCGCGGCGCTGGTCGGCGACCCTGAGCCGCTGGCCGAGGCGCTCCTCACGCTCGAGAAGGGCAACGAGGTGCTCCCCTACCAGTACGGCGGCCCGGCCACCGCCCACCTCTTCATCGTGAACCCGTTCTCCGGCGGCGCGAAGCGGATGATGAACCTCTTCTCGACGCACCCCTCGACCGAGGAGCGGGTGAAGCGGCTCCGGGAGCTGCGGGGCCAGCTGCGTGGCGGGATCCGGATCACGTAGCACCCCGCCGCCCCATCGGGGCCGGACGCGGTTCCGCCGGCGCGGTCGCACAATGCCGCTGTGCCGGCGAACCTGACCCTCCAGTACAAGGAGGCGGAGGCGCGCTTCCGGCGGGCGGGCAGTCACGCCGAGAAGATCGACGCGCTCCGCGAGATGATCGCGCTCCTCCCCAAGCACAAGGGGACGGAGAAGCTCCACGCGGATCTCAAGCACCGGCTCGCCAAGCTCGAGGACGAGGGCGCGCACGCCGCCCGGTCGGGCCACCACGCGCCCGATCCCGGTCACGTGAAGCCGGAGGGGGCCGGGCAGTGGGTGCTGCTCGGGCCTCCCAACGCCGGGAAGTCCGCGCTCCTCGCCGCCCTCACGCACGCCCACCCCGAGGTCGCGGACTATCCGTTCACGACCCGTTCACCGCTCCCCGGGATGATGGCGCACGAGGGCGTGCAGGTGCAGCTCGTGGACACGCCGGCGGTGGCGCCCGGCCACGTGGAGACCTGGCTCCCGGCGCTGGCCGGCGGCGCGGACGGGGTCGTCATCGTCGTGGACCTCGGCGCCGACGGGATCGCGGAGGCGGTCCGGGAGTGCGTGGCGGTCATGCAGCGCGGCCACGCCTGGCCTTCGCCCCGCCCCTTCCCGCCCGACGCCTCCCCGCTCCTCGTGCAGCGCCCGGCGTTCCTCGTGGGCAACAAGTGCGACCTGGACGAGGACGGCGTGCTGGCGGACCTGGCGCACGAGGCGGCCGGCCGGGACCTCGCCTTCCTCGCGGTCTCGGCGCTCCGGGGCGACGGCCTCGACTCGCTCCGGGCCGCTCTCTGGCGCGAGCTGCACCGGATCCGCGTGCACACGAAGGAGCCCGGCAAGAAGCCGGACCTCGGCAAGCCCTTCGTGCTGCCCGAGCGGGCGACGGTGCAGGACCTGGCGCGGCTCGTCCATCGCGAGATGGCCGACCGGCTCAAGTTCGCGCGGGTCTGGGGGACGGCCAAGTTCGAGGGCCAGCAGGTCGATCGCCACCACGCGCTGTTCGACGGGGACGTGGTGGAGCTGCATGCGTAGGCGTCAAGGGTCGCAAGTATCGTCGGCGCCGGTCGCGATGGTGAACATAGCGTTTCGGATCCCGCTCCCGTCCGCGATCTGCACCGAGTAGGTGTTGTCCGCCCCGAGCGGCTCCGTGGTGAAGACGCAGGACACCGTGCTGTCGAGGTCGCAGGCGTCTGGGTTGCCTGGGCACTCGGCATCGCACGCTGTGACGCGCGGCTCAAGGAGGTAGGCCCCGCCATCGAAGGTGACGTCGCACACGACGCTCGAGCCGCAGTTGCACCACCGGACGTCGACCTCCACCGTGGTTTGCGGCGGGAGTGTGCAGGAAGTCGGTGCCTCGTTGATCGGCGGCGTGAGCGCGCAGTCGGAGGAGCTACATCCGGCAAGAACCGCGCCCGCGGCGACGACGGCAAGGACGGCGTGACGGGTGGCGAGCCTCATCGTTCCTCCTTCAGATCGTGAGCACGATCTTCCCGAACTGCGCCCGCTCCGCCAGCAGATCGTGCGCCCGCCGGACCTCCCCGAGTGGGAGCGTCCGGTCGATCACCGTCCGGAGCTTGCCCTCGTCGAGCAGCCGGAGCACCTCGACCAGGTCGGCGGCGGTGCCCATGGTCGAGCCGAGGATCGAGAGCTGCCGGTAGAACACGTGGCGGAGATCGGTCTTGGCCTCGTGACCGGTGGTCGCGCCCACGGTCACGATCCTGCCGCCGATCGCAGCGGACAGGATGGAGCCCTCCCAGGTCTTCTGGCCGACGTGCTCCAGCACCACGTCCACCCCGCGCCGCTGGGTGAGCTTCTTCACCGCCTCGACGAACGAGCCCGCCTCGTAATTCACCACCTCGTCGGCGCCGAGGGCGCGCGCCTTCTCGAGCTTCGCCTCCGACCCGGCGGTTGCGATGACGCGCGCGCCGAGGAGCTTCGCGATCTGCACTGCGGCGACGCCGACGCCCGAGCCGGCGGCGTGGACGAGCACGGTCTCGCCGAGCCGGACCTTGGCTCGCCCCACGAGCGCCCGCCAGGCGGTGACCCAGGTCACCGGCACCGAGGCCGCCTCCTCGAAGGAGAGGTGCGCGGGCTTGGGGACCGTGTTCCGCGCCGGCACCACCACCCACTCCGCCTGCCCGCCCGAGGTGTGCTCGCCGAGGATCGAGAACCGCCGGCAGAGGTTCTCCGCGCCCGAGAGGCACCGCGGGCACCGGCCGCACGAGGAGGTCGGGTTCACCACCACCGCGTCGCCCACCTTCGGCTCGGCGACGCCCGCGCCGACCGCGTCCACGACACCGGCCATGTCCGAGCCGAGCACGTGCGGGAACGAGAGGAGCAGGCCGGGCCAGCCGCGGCGCACCCAGAGGTCGAGGTGGTTCACGGCGGCGGCCCGCACCGCGACGCGGACCTCGCCGGGGCCGGGGGACGGGTCGGGCAGCTCACCGACGGTGACGACCTCGGGCCCGCCGTGGGCGCGGAGATAGGCGGCTTTCATTCCATGACCCGTCCGTCCTGAGCGTTGCGGTCGCGTAGCGGCTGCGGAGTCGAAGGACCGCGCACGAAGCGCACGGCACAGATCTCGGCGAGGTCGCCGTCCGCCTCGAGGTCGGCGCCGCGGAGGCGCAGCTCGCAGGTGCAGGCGCCGCCGGGGCACTCGCCCGGATCGGCGCTGAACCAGCGGTAGAACACCCGGCACACCTCGTTGTTCTCGCCGGCCGCCCCGCACGAGTCGCCTTCCGCGAGGGGCTCGAGCGACGCCGCGCAGCTCGGCCCCAGAGGGTATCCGCCCTCGAGCGCCTCCTGCGCAACGACGTACGCGGCCCCGAGCTGGGCCGCGCAGCGCCGAGCGAGCTCCTCCATGACCCGCTCCTCCGAGGTCGGGCCGCAGGCCGCGCCCGCGAGGAGCGCGGCGGCACAGAGCGCACGCGGAACGGCCCGGCCCACGGGACGAACCTCTACCTCAGGCGCCCGCACGGCACCACCGAGGATCAGCGGTCGTCCACGACCCCGGGCGTGGCGGCGAGGATCTCCTCGCACCCGGCGCGGAGCCTCGGCAGGAGCTGCCGGATCTCCGCGATCCGCGCCAGGCGGCGTGGCTCGTCGAGGCCCATCGTGGCGAGCAGCGCGCGGAAGCCCTCGCCGAGCTCCGCGCGCTCCGCGGGGCTCCCGTCGTTCTCGATCGCGTTCTGGGCGAGGGCCCGGAGCAGCGTGAGCCGGAACATCGCCTCGCGGTGGTGCCCGGCCTCGACGAGCTCGCGCACGCCGCCGAGCGCGAAGGCCCGGGACTCCGGCGCGAACTCCAGCTCCATGCCGAAGGGCGTGCGCCGCACCCGCGTCGCGACGTCGTACGCGCGCGCGAGCTCCTCGAGCGCGCGTTCGACCTCGGCCCGACCCATCTCCGCGCTGCCCAGGGCGCGCAGCAGGTCCGCGTGCAGCTCCGACCGGCCGTGGGCGGCCAGGATCTCCCCGGCCCGCACGAACGACCGCCGCGGGCTCGGCTGCCGGAGCGCGGCCACCGCGACCGCCCCGGCGGCGTGCTGGGCCGCGACCACCACCTGTGCGGGCGCGATGACCGCCGGGTGATACGGGGGCTCGTGTCCCGACGACGCCGCCCAGCCGCAGAACCGGTCCGCGCCGGCGAGCTTGGCCTCGACGCGGCGGCGCACGTGAACGCGCCTCGGATATGCCGGCGCCACCGCGTCCGCGACGCGGCGGATCCGGCCCGAGGGATCCCCGACGATCGCCGGGCTGGCGAGGTTCGGCGCGAGGTACGGATCGCCGAGGACGCGCTCCGGGTCGGCGAGGCGCTCCCAGGGAAAGAACCCTCGCTCGATGACCACGCCTCGGTGGTGGAACTTGCGGGTCGCGAACCGGTGCCTCGGCTCCTGCATGGTGTCGGGCACGGGCGCGTCCACGACCACCCAGACGTCCACGTCGGAGGAGTCCGGGTGCGGGTCGCCGTCGGCCCGCTCGCGCGTGGATCCGGCCACGAGCGCTCCGACGTACTCCGGGATGGCCTCCGCCTGCTCGCGGACCCACGCCGCCGCCGCGAGCCTCGCCTCACGCGTCGTGATCACCGTGGCCCCCTTGCTCGCGTCCGCCTGCACTCCCGGTCCATGCTAGCGCGTTGCCCGGAGGGGGTTCGGCCGTTATGGAGCCGGTCGCCCTTTACCCCGGAGTTCGGAGATGATCGCCATGCCCATCCTCGCCGCCCTGCTCGGCTCAGCCCCCATCAAGGCGGGCGACCGCGCCCCCGACTTCACCCTGCCCGACACCGACGGGAAGCCCGTCACGCTCTCCAAGCTGCTCGAGAAGGGGCCCGTGATCCTCGCGTTCTATCCCAAGGCATTCACCCCGGGGTGCAACGCGCAGAACTCGGCGTTCCGCGATCGTTTCGGCGAGGTGTCCGAGAAGGGTGCACAGGTGGTGGGTATCTCGGTGGACAGTGTGGATACGCAGCGTAGGTTCAAGAGCGAGTACCAGCTCCCGTACACCCTGCTCTCCGATGAAGGTGGGAAGGTTTCCGACCAGTACTCCGGGACGATGCCCCTCGTGGGCGTCGCCAAGCGCGCGAACGTGGTCATCGGCCAGGACGGGATCGTGAAGTCCGTGATCGAGGGCAAGGACGCGGTCGATCCCACCTCGGCGATCCAGCAGTGCCCGCTGCGCAAGGCCTCCTGACGCGCCCGATCGGATTCGGCGGACGCCGCCCGCCCCGGCCCGTGTTCCGGAGCGGGCGGCATCACACCTGGTCGAAGGCACCGAGCGATCCCGAGGCTCGGGATCGTTCCCGCACC
>JAEZXM010000295.1 GCA_023419875.1 Pseudomonadota bacterium
GCCCGGTCCGGCAGCGTGGACGCCGCCGAGGCGCGCGCCGCGCGGCGGCAGCTCCAGGCCGAGGCCGACGCCGCGCTCGGTCGCGCGTTGCCGCGCCTGTCGCTCCGGGGCGAATACACCCGCAACCAGCACGAGTCGATCCTGACATTCCCGGATCCCGGCGGTGGGGCACCGCAGCAGATCGTCACCACCCCGCGCGATCAGCTCGACGGCTTCGCGACGCTCGAGGTCCCGCTCGTCGACCTGTCCACGTTCGCCCGGATCGGCGCGGCGCGATCCAGCGAGCGAGCGGCGGAGGAGCGCGAGGACGCCACCGCGCTGCGCGTCCAGTCCCTCGTCGCCCAGGAGTACTACCAGCTCGTCGCCAACCTCGCGCTGGTGGAGAGCTCGCACCGGTCGCTCGAGGTGGCGCGCGAGAGCCTTCTCTTCGCCGAGCGTCGGCACGAGGTCGGTACGGTCGGGCAGCTCGACGTGGATCGCGCCGGGGCCGAGGTCGAGCGCAACGTCCAGCAGGTCGCGGCCGCCGAGCTCCAGGCGTCGCTCGCGGCGCGAGCGCTTCAGTCGATCACCGGCATGACCCCCGCGCCCGGGGGCGCGGTGGAGCTCGCCGACGATCTCCGCGAGGAGCCGCCGCTCGAGACGTTCCAGACCCCCGACGCGGACCTCCCCGGGCTCGCCGCCGCGATCGAGGATCGCCTCGCCGCCGAGAAGGAGGCCCGGGCCGCGGAGCTCACGCTGGTGCCCAGCCTCGGGGCGAGCGTGACCGAGCGGGTGAGCGACTTCGAGGGGCTCGCCGGGCGGAAGTCCAGCTGGCAGGCGGTGGCCACGCTCCGCTGGTCGTTCGATCTCACCACGCTCGCGGGGATCCGGACGCAGGCGGCCGCGGCCGAGGGCGCGAGGGCCCGGGAGCGGCGGGCGCGGCTCGCCGTCCGGGACGACATCCACGATGCGTGGATGTCGGTCCGGACCAGCATCGCCCGGAGCCGGTCGGCGCGGGTCGAGGAAGAGGTGAGCGCGCGAGCCGCGAAGCTGGCCCGCGATCGCTACGAGGTCGGCGAGGGGCCGCAGCTCGAGCTGCTCCAGGCCCAGCGCGATGCCTTCGCCGCGGCGGCGGCGCGGATCCAGGCCGACGCCGATCTGTCGAACGCGCGCGCGCAGCTCCGGGTCGCCGCCGGCCAGGACCTCCTCGAGTCGCGGCGCGGGAGCGCACGGTGATCGGGGCGGCTCGGGTGCTCAGGGGATGAGCGTTTCGATGTTGTTGCAGCTTCACCCATCGAAGGAGCGGTCATGAAGCGTGAGAGGAACTGGAAGAAGTGGGTCGGGTTCACGGTGGGGGCGATCGTCGTGGTGGCGGCGCTCGTCGGTGCCAAGGCCGGGCAGATCGTGAGCATGGTGCGGGCGAGCGAGTCGTTCGTGCCCCCGCCGGAGTCCGTCACCACCGCGCCGGTGGAGCGGGCGAGCTGGGCAAAGTCGACGCAGGCGATCGGCTCGCTCGTCGCCCTCCAGGGCGTGGTGGTCGCCGCCGAGCTGCCCGGCACGGTCCGCACGATCGCGTTCGAGGAAGGGACCCACGTGAAGAAGGGCGCGGTCCTCGTCCAGCTCGACACCTCGGCGGAGCGGGCCCAGCTCCGGGCGGCCCTCGCCGAGGCGTCGCTGGCCCGGTTGAGCCACGAACGTGCCCGGAAGCTGCGCCGGGGAGAGGCCAACGCGCAGGCCGACCTCGACGCGGCGCGGGCCCGCGCCGAGCAGGCGGACGCGGCGGTCGCCAACCTCCGGGCGACGATCGCCAAGAAGACGCTCCGCGCCCCCTTCGACGGGCGCATCGCGATCCGCCAGGTCGAGGTGGGCCAGTTCGTCTCGCCCGGCACCCCGATCGCCTCGCTCCAGTCGGTGAGCCCCATCCGCGCGGACTTCTGGCTGCCCCAGCAGGCCCTCTCGAGCGTCGCGCTCGGACAGCGGGCGGTGATCCGCACCGACACGTTCCCGGACCGGAAGTGGAACGGCGAGATCACCACCATCAACCCCGAGGTCGATCCCGCCACCCGGAACGTCCGGGTCCGGGCGACGGTCGAGAACCCCGACGGGCGTCTGCGGCCCGGGATGTTCGTGAACGTGGACGTCGAGTCCGGAGAGGCACGCCCCGCGCTCACGGTGCCCGCCACCGCGGTGATCTTCGCCCCGTACGGCGACTCGGTGTTCGCCGTCGAGAAGCGGAAGGACGCCACCGGCAAGACCGCCACCGTCGCCGTGCAGCGGTTCGTGCGCACCGGCGAACGGCGCGGGGACCTCGTCGCCGTGGTCTCCGGGCTCGAGGCGGGAGAGACGGTGGTGAGCAGCGGCGCCTTCAAGCTGCGCAACGGCACCGCCGTCGCCGTGAACAACGCGCTCGCGCCGCACGCGAAGCTGACGCCGGCGCCGAGGGACGACTGAAGGACCCGAGGGAACGAACCATGAAGCTCACCGATCTGTTCATCCGACGCCCTGTCATCGCCGTCGTCGTCAACCTCGTCATCGTCATCGCCGGGCTCCAGGCGATCCGGTCCCTCAACGCGCGGCAGTACCCGCGCAGCGAGAACGCGCAGATCGTCGTCACCACCGCCTACGTCGGCGCGGACGCGGAGCTCGTGCGCGGCTACATCACCACCCCCATCGAGCGGGTGATCGCCTCCGCGGACGGCGTCGACTACATCGAGTCCGAGAGCAAGCAAGGGCTGTCCACGATCCGCGCCCGCCTGCGCCTCAACCACGACGCCACCAGGGCGCTGTCCGAGATCGGCTCGAAGATCGACCAGGTGCGGGGGGATCTGCCGCCCGAGGCCGAGGTCCCCGTCCTCACCATCGAGTCGGCGGACAGCGAGCTCGCGTCCGCCTACCTCAGCTTCTCCTCGGACGCGCTGAAGCAGAACGAGATCACCGACTACCTGGTGCGCGTGGTGCAGCCGCGGCTCTCGGCGGTCGAGGGGGTGCAGCGCGCCGACATCCTCGGGGCCCGGACCTTCGCCATGCGGATCTGGCTCGAGCCGGACCGGATGGCGGCCCTGAACGTGAGCCCGGCCCAGATCCGGTCGGCGCTCTCGCGGAACAACTACCAGGCCGCCGTGGGGCAGACGCGGGGCTCGCTCGTCCAGGTCAACCTCACGACCAACACCGACCTCGAGTCGGTCGCCGAGTTCGAGCAGCTGCCCATCCGGGAGAAGGACGGGGCGGTGGTGCGGCTCGGGGACGTCGCGGACGTGGTGCTCGGGGCGGAGGACTACGACGCCGCGGTGAACTTCACCGGCCAGACCGCGGTCTTCATCGGCGTCTGGGCGCTCCCCAACGCGAACTCGCTCGACGTGGTCGAGCGCGTCCGGACCGAGCTCGCCGCGCTCCAGAAGGAGATCCCCGAGCAGCTCCAGGCCCGCGTCGCCTTCGACGCCACCACCTACGTCCGCGACGCGATCTCCGAGGTGGAGCGGACGCTCGTCGAGACGCTGCTCATCGTGGTGATCGTCATCTTCCTCTTCCTCGGCTCGCTCCGGTCGGTCCTGGTGCCGGTCGTGGCCATCCCCGTCTCGCTCGTCGGGGCCGTCTTCCTGATGCAGGCCTTCGGGTTCACGGTGAACCTCCTGACGCTCTTGGCCATCGTGCTCTCGGTCGGACTGGTGGTGGATGACGCCATCGTCGTGGTGGAGAACGTCGAGCGGCACATCCGCGAGGGCAAGCGGCCGCGGCAGGCGGCCCTGCAGGGCGCGCGGGAGCTGGTCGGCCCCATCATCGCCATGACCATCACCCTGGCGGCGGTCTACACGCCCATCGCCTTCCAGGGCGGCCTGACCGGCTCGCTGTTCCGGGAGTTCGCGCTCACCCTGGCCGGCGCGGTGGCGATCTCCGGCGTGGTCGCGCTGACGCTCTCGCCCGTGATGTCGGCAGCGCTCCTCCGCGGCGACCGGGAGGAGCGGGGGCTCCCCCGCCGGGTCAACCGCGTCTTCGACCGGATCAAGGCGATGTACGGGAGGCGCCTGGATCGTTCGCTCCAGTCGCGCGGGCCGATCTACGCGGCGTGGATCGGGGTGACCGTCCTCACGGTCGCCATGTTCACGCAGCTCCCGAGGGAGCTCGCTCCCACGGAGGACCAGGGGTACATCTTCGGCGTCGTCAACACCCCCTCGAACTCGACGCTCGACCAGCTCACGCCGTCGGTCCGCGAGGTGCACCGCTCGGTGATGTCGACCCCGGAGTCGGAGTTCACCTTCCAGATCACCTTCCCGAACGGCGGCTTCTGGGGCGCGGTCTTCGACCCGTGGACGGAGCGCGAGCGGTCCGCGTTCGAGCTCCTCCCCGAGATCCAGGCGAAGGTGGCGGCGATCCCCGGCATCCAGACCTTCCCCATCATGCCGCCCGCGCTGCCCGGGGGCGGCCAGTTCCCGGTGGAGCTCGTGATCGCCTCGACCGCCGACAGCGCCGAGGTCCTGGGCTTCGCCACGAAGCTCCAGCAGAAGGCGGTCGAGAGCGGGATGTTCGCCTTCCCGCCGCTCATCGACGTCAAGCTCGACCAGCCCTCCTCCGAGATCGAGGTCGATCGGCAGAAGGTGGCGGAGCTGGGCCTCGATCTGGAGACGGTGGGGCGGGATCTGGGCGCGGCGATCGGCGGGGGGTACGTGAACCGCTTCAGCATCTCCGGCCGGAGCTACAAGGTGATCCCGCAGCTCCTCCGCACCGAGCGCCTGAACCCGGAGCAGCTCGAGGACCTTCACGTCACCGGTCCCGACGGCCGGCTCGTCTCGCTCTCCTCGATCGCCTCCCTGCGCGACTCGGTCACGCCCCGCACGCTGAACCGCTTCCAGCAGCTCAACGCGGTGAAGATCTCCGGGGTGGCGATCCGACCGCTCGACCAGGCGCTCCGGTTCCTGGAGGACGAGGCCGCGAAGATCCTCCCCCAGGGCTACACCATCGACTACACCGGTGAGTCGCGCCAGCTCCGCACCGAGGGCAACCGCTTCCTGCCGGCGTTCCTGCTCGCGGTGGTGCTGATCTTCCTGGTGCTCGCGGCCCAGTTCAACAGCTTCCGCGATCCGTTCGTCATCCTCGCCGGCTCCGTGCCGCTGGGGCTCTTCGGCGCCACGGTGATGATGTTCCTCAAGATGCCGAACCCGAACGTGCCCTCGTTCACGGACGGCTGGACGACGACGCTCAACGTCTACTCGCAGGTGGGCCTCGTGACGCTCGTGGGCCTGGTCGCCAAGAACGGCATCCTCATCGTCGAGTTCGCGAACAAGCTGCAGGAGCAAGGGCTCTCGAAGCTCGACGCGGTCAAGGGCGCGGCGATCACGCGGCTGCGGCCGATCCTCATGACGAGCGTCGCCACCATCTGCGGTCACTTCCCGCTGACGCTCGTCTCCGGGCCGGGCGCCGAGGCGCGGAACGCGATCGGCCTCGTGCTCGTGGCGGGCATGGCCGTGGGGACGGTGTTCACGCTGTTCTTCCTGCCCGCCATCTACATGCTCCTCGCTCGCGACCGGCGGGGCGCGGCGACGGACGAGCTCGACGACGCCGACGAAGCCTCGGCGCATCCCGCCGCGATCGAGGCGCGGCTCCATGCCGCCGCCGCCTCGCCCCGCGACAGCGCGGCCTGACCGAGGCATCTCGCCCGCGGCGAAACGATCCGGCGCTCAGGACTCGCGCGATCTGCGCGAGGCCTGGGCGCCGGGTTGCGTCGAGGGCGCTCCATTCACCGTGTTTCTCGCGCCACCGGAAGCGGCACGGTCGCTGCAATCCCGAGACGCGAAGCACCAACCCAGGAACGAAAGGAAGACACGATGACGTTTCGTCTGATGATGGTCGCCGGCCTGCTCGCGGTCGCGTCAGAGCCGGCTCTGGCAAACGAAGGCGCCCGGCACGTGGACATCGGAGAGCTGCAGCGCATCGGAGAGGAGGGGCGGGGCGTCTGGAGCTCCGCCGCGACGTCTCCCGAGATGGAGGCCGCGGCCGGACTCGGGCTCGGAGAGCTCCAGCAGCGCAGCGAGGAAGGACGTGGCGAGCATCGGGACGCTCCGGCCACCGAGGCCTCGACCCCGACCTACGACCTCGGCGAGGCGCAGCGGCGCGCCGAGGAGGGGCGCGGCGAGTCCGGCCCCGGTTCCCGGACCGGGTATGACGTCGCCACGCGGGACTGACCGTGGAGCGCCCTTCGACCGGCGGGGGGGGGGCCGCCGCGCCCCCGCCCCCCCCCCCCCCCCCTACCC
>JAEZXM010000302.1 GCA_023419875.1 Pseudomonadota bacterium
GGCCGGCGTCGCCACCGGGATCGAGGCCCTGGGCGGCGCCGCGCTGCTGCGGCCCCTCGCCGTGCTCCTGCTCATCGGGGTCCTCTTCCTCCTCGCCCGCGGGCTGGCGAAGCTCGCGCGCGCGCCGCGGCGAGCGACGCCGCCGTGGCTGTGCGGGTACGCCGAGGAGGGCGACCTGCACCGCGCCTCGACGCACGACCTGTACGGCGAGGTGAAGGGCGCACTCCGCCACCTCGGCGGCGCCCAGCTTCGTGCTCGCCGGCCGCCGGCCGCCGGCGGGGAGGGACCTTAGCCATGCCCTCGCGCGTCCTCCTCGGCCAGCTCGCCGCGCGCTTCGGCTCCTCGATCGAGCGCGCCGACCTGCCCGACGACAACCGGCTGTTCGTGTACGTCGAGCCCGCCGCGCTCCGCGCCGTCTGCCGCCACCTCTTTGGCGAGCTGGGCGCGCGGTACGTGATCAGCGTCGGCGCCGACGACCGGCCGTTCTCCGGCCGCTGGCTCGTCGCCCACGACTTCGCGCTCGACGTGGAGGGGCTGCTCGGCAGCGTGATCGCGCTCCTCCCGCCGGACGCACCGCGGGTGGACTCCATCTCCGACCTCGTGCCGGCCGCGACCTGGGCGGAGCGCGA
This sequence comes from Pseudomonadota bacterium, assembly GCA_023419875.1. Taxonomy (GTDB): domain Bacteria; phylum Myxococcota; class Myxococcia; order Myxococcales; family Anaeromyxobacteraceae; genus Anaeromyxobacter. The sequence goes on from JAEZXM010000302.1 coordinate 630, forward strand.
GCTGCGCGATCTGGTGGGCATCGAGCCCGTCGGCCACCCGGACCCGCGCCGGCTGGTCCTCCCCGACGGCTGGCCCGACGGCGTCCACCCGCTCCGCAAGGACTACGCGTGGAACCAGGTGCCCGAGGGGTTCGACCCCGGCCGCCGGTTCGCCTTCCAGGAGCCTCCCGAGGGGTGCACGGTGGTGCCGCTCGGCCCGTTCCACCCGGCGCTCGACGAGCCCGCGCACTTCCGGCTCTTCGTCCAGGGCGAGCGCGTGAAGGGCTGCGAGTACCGCGGGTTCATGATCCACCGCGGGATCGAGAAGCTCGCCGAGTCGGCGCTGGGGTACGACGACATCCCGACCCTCGCCGAGCGCATCTGCGGCATCTGCGGCTGCGTGCACAGCGTCACGTACGCGCAGGCGGTCGAGTCGGCGGCGGCGCTCCGCATCCCGCCCCGCGCCGAGTACATCCGGACCGTGCTCCTCGAGCTCGAGCGCCTGCACAGCCACCTTTTGTGGATGGGCCTCGCCAGCCACCTCATCGGCTTCGACACGCTGTTCATGCAGAGCTTCCGGATCCGCGAGCCGGTGATGTGGATGGCGGAGAAGATCACCGGGAACCGGAAGACCTACGGCATCGTGCTGGTGGGCGGGGTGCGCCGGGACATCACCCCCGAGGTGCGGGCGGAGCTGCGCCAGGCGCTCGTCACGCTGGAGGGGGAGTGGCGGCGGCTCGCCGGCGCCATCTCGGACGATCGAAACCTCATGGCCCGCACGGTCGGCGTCGGCGTGACGCCGCCCGAGCTCGTGCGGCGGATGGGGCTCGTCGGCCCCGTCGCCCGCGCCGCCGGGGTGGACATCGACTGCCGGCGCGACCATCCCTACGCCGCCTACGACCGGGTGGAGTTCCAGGTGATCACCGCGCGTGAAGGCGACGTCTGGGCGCGGGTGCGGGTGCGGCTCCTCGAGGGGCTGGAGTCGATCAAGATCATCCGGCAATGCCTCGACAAGATGGAGCCCGGGCCGCTCCGGCTCGACCTCCAGGACGCGCTCCCGGCCGGGCGGATGGGGCTCTCGTCGATCGAGGCGCCGCGGGGCGAGTGCCACCACTTCGTGGTCACCGGCGACGACAACCGCCCGCGCCGATGGCGCGTGCGCGCGCCCACGTACCAGAACCTCCAGGGCATCCCGGCGATGATCCAGGACCAGCGCCTCGCCGACATGCCGATCGCGCTCGGCAGCATCGACCCGTGCTTCTCCTGCACCGACCGGCTCGAGACCGTCGAGCTCGCGACCGGCGCGGCGCGCACGTGGACGGAGGCGGAGCTGCGGGCGCTGGCGCGGTCGGGAGGGGAGGATGAACATGCCTGACCTCCTCCCCGCCCTCCTCGGCGCCCTCGCCAACGTCGCCCTGGTGCTCGCGCTCGCGCCGCTCCTCCAGGGCGTCCAGCGCCGGATCACCGCGCGCCTCCAGTCGCGTCGCGGACCGCCGCTCCTCCCGCCCTACTTCGACGTCCTGAAGCTCCTCGGCAAGGAGGACCTCGAGTCGGGCGAGGCGCCCCCGGTGCAGCGGCTCGCCGCCTACCTCGCGCTCGCCTCGGTCCTCGCCACCGCCTGCCTCGTGCCGCTCGGGTTCGCGGCGCCGCTCCAGGGCGCGGGCGACGTGATCCTCCTCCTGTACCTGCTCCTCCTCTCCGGCGTGTGCACGCTCCTCGCCGGCGCCGCGGCGGGCTCCACCTACTCGTGGGTGGGCGTCTCGCGCGAGATGATGACGATGATCACGCTCGAGCCGGTGCTGGCCGTCGCCCTCGCGGTGGGCGCGGTGCACGTGCGATCGTTCCGGCTCGCCGACGTCCTCGACGGCTCGCCCTGGGCCGCCGCCGTTCCCGTCTCCGGCGTCGTGATGCTCGTCGTGATGCTGCTCGCCTTCCAGGCCTTCGCCGGGCGCGCGCCCTTCGACGTGGCCGAGGCCGAGACCGAGATCATGGACGGGCCGCTCACCGAGTACTCGGGGCAGAAGCTGGCGCTCTTCCGGCTCGCGCAGATGGCGAAGCTGGTCGTGTACGCCGCCCTGTTCGTGGCGCTGTTCGTGCCCTGGGCCGCGGACCTCCCCGCCCCGCTCGCCTTCCTGGTCTTCTGGGCCGAGGTCTTCGCGCTGGCCGTGCTCGTCGCGGTGGTGGCCGCGACCCACGCCCGCTACCGGGTGGACCAGGCGCTCCGCCGTTACGCCGTGCTGCTCGCCTGCTCGCTCGGGGCGATGGTGCTCGCCGCCTTCGGGCGCTGAGGAGGGATCGCGATGCCCTTCGCCAAGCTGAAGGAAGCGTGGATCGGGATCGCGGCCGGCACGGTCACCCTCCCCTACCCGCTCGCCCCGCACCCGCCCGCGCCCGGCTTCCGCGGCCGTCCCGTCTTCGACCCCGCGAAGTGCATCGGCTGCGGCGGCTGCGCCTCGAACTGCCCGGCGCGCGAGATCCTGATCTTCGACCCCTGCCAGGAGCTGCGCGTCATCCGCTACCTGGGACGGCGGTGCACGAGCTGCGGCCGCTGCGCCGAGGTCTGCCCGGAGAAGGCGATCACCATGGGGGAGGACTTCGAGCTCGCCACGAACGACGTCACCGATCTCGAGCAGCGGCTCACGCTGTTCATGGGCTCGTGCCGGCGGTGCGGGCGCTGCTTCTCCGCGCCCACCCCGCTCGACGCGCTGAAGCTCACCGGCTACCGGGTGGACGACGTCGAGGCCGGGCGCTGGGTGTTCCTGTCGCGCGCCGCGCCGGCCGACGGGGCCGTTCAGGACGTGGAGATCGAGCTGTAGGGGACGACCATGCTCGCCAAGCTCTGCCGCAAGATGATGAACAGATCGTGCTGGGTCTACCACGCGAACAGCGGCGGCTGTAACGGCTGCGACATCGAGGTGCTGAACGTCCTCACGCCGTACTACGACGCCGAGCGCTTCGGCGTGAAGCTCGTCGCCTCGCCGCGCCACGCCGACGCGATGCTGTGCCAGGGGCCCGCGCTCCGCTCGACCGAGCGGGCCCTCCGGCGCGCCCACGAGGCCATGCCCGCGCCGAAGCTCGTCATTGCCGTCGGCTCTTGCGCGACCGGTGGAGGCCCATGGTTCGACACGTACGCGGTGCTGGGTGGCATCGACAAGGTGTTGCCCGTCGACTACTGGATCCCCGGCTGTCCGCCGCGGCCCGAGGCGATCCTGCACGGCGTGGCGGTCGCCCTCGGCCTCCTCGGCAAGAAGGTCGCGCAGAAGCCGGCCACCGCGCAGCCGCCGTTTCCGTTCCCGCGATACCAGACCGCGCCCGCGCCGGAGCCCGCGCCTGGGCGCGAGCCCGCTTCACCACCCGATCCCGAGCGCCGCTAGCGCACCGCGCCACCCGCACCCCAAGCGAACGTTCTCGTTCCGTATGGGTCGGCGCGGCAGGGTGGCGCCCCCCACCGGGCGCGGGCCGCCATGACGCCCCGGTGACACTCCCGCGTTCAGCTTGAGTCCATGCGCGCGCTGCTCGTGCAGGGCTCCTCCGCCCCCACGTACTGGGGGTACAGGCACGCCCTGGAGTTCGTGGACAAGGACGCACCGCTCCCCCCGCTCGGCCTCGCCACGCTGGCGGCCCAACTGCCCGACGACTGGGAGCTCCGGATCCACGACCTCCACCTCGGGCCACTGTCCGACGAGGCGATCCGCTGGGCCGACGCGGTGCTCGTCTCCGGGATGCTGGTGCAGGCGGATACGATGCGCGAGACGCTCCGCCGCGCCCGCGCGCTCGGCAAGCGTACGGTCGCGGGCGGCCCGGCCACGACCACGAGCCCCGGCGACTTCGCCGAGGCCGAGCACCTCTTCCCGGGCGAGGCCGAGGGCCGGCTCGATCGGCTCGTCGAGGCCCTCGAGCACCCGGACCGCCCGGCCGACCGCGTGCTCTCGCCGGCCGGGGACGCACGGCCGTCGCTCACCCTCGCCCGGATCCCCCGTTTCGACCTGCTCCGGCTCGACCGGTACTCGTCGATGTCCGTGCAGGTGTCGCGCGGCTGCCCCTTCAACTGCGAGTTCTGCGACATCATCGAGATGTTCGGGCGCGTGCCGCGGGTGAAGGCGCCCGCGCAGGTGCTGGCCGAGCTGGAGGCGCTCCGGAAGCTCGGCGCGCGCGGCGCGCTCTTCATCGTGGACGACAACTTCATCGGGAACCGAAAGGCCGCCGGCCGGCTCCTGCCCGAGATCGCAGAATGGCAGCGGGCGCACGGCCAGCCCTTCGACCTCTACACCGAGGCGAGCCTCGACCTCGCCGGCGACCCGAAGCTCGTCGCCTCCATGGTGGACGCGGGGTTCAGCTCGGTGTTCGTCGGCCTCGAGACGCCCGACCCCGAGACGCTCAAGGCGACGCAGAAGCGGCAGAACCTCCGGATGGATCCCGCCGAGGCGGTCCGGTCGCTCTCGCGCGCGGGGCTGGAGGTGTTCGCCGGGTTCATCGTCGGGTTCGACGGGGACGACGCCGCGGCGCTCGAGCGCCAGCGCGAGTTCGTGTCGTCGCTGCCGATCCCGCGCGCGATGGTCGGCATCCTGACGGCGCTCCCCGGCACGCAGCTCTGGCGCCGGCTCGAGCGCGAGGGACGGCTCCGCGCCTCGCCCACCGGCGACCAGTTCGACCGGACCAACTTCGAGACCACGATGCCCGAGGAGGAGCTGGTCCGCGGGTACCGCGACCTCATGGCCGCGCTCTTCGACGCGGACGCCTTCTTCGCGCGGTGCCGGCTCGCGCTGGAGATGACGCCCGTCCGCTCCGGCCCGCTCCGCCAGGGGTCCCTGCGGCCGCTCCTGCTGTCGCTCTGGCGCATCGGGATCCGCGGCGAGCCGGCCCGGCGCCGGTGGTTCTGGAGGCTGCTCGGGTTCGCGCTGCGGCGGGGCCTCGCGTACGTCCCCAGGGCGATCACCTTCTCGATCATCGGCGAGCACTTCGTCCGCTACACCGCCGAGGAGGTCGTGCCCCGGCTGAACCGGCGCCTGGCCGAGATCGGCCGCGAGCCTCTCCCCGCCGGTGGAGGCGGGACCGAGGCCG
>JAEZXM010000367.1 GCA_023419875.1 Pseudomonadota bacterium
CGCCGAGGTCCCGGACTTCGACATCGACGTGGACGCCGCCGATCAGGATCAGGGTCCGGCGAGCCCCGAGGACGAGATCGCCCGGCTCATCCGGACCAGCGTCGGTTCTCCCCGCCGGGCCGAGAGCATCGCGCGGCTCACGGCCCAGGGCGACGAGGCGGTCCAGGCGCTCGTCCAGGCCTTGCCCGGCCCGCTCGACGACGAGGACGCGCAGGAGCCGGCGCGCCTCGGTCCCGTACCCGCCGCGCTCGCGCTCCACGGGACCGCTGCCCTGCCGATGCTGCTCGGCGTCCTCCAGGAGGCCGATCCGGCTCGGCGACGCTGTGCGGCAGTGCTCCTCGGCGTCTCCGCCGAGCCGGCCGCGTTCGGCCCGCTGGCCGACCGCGCCCTCGACCCCGACCCGCGCGTGGCCGCGGCGGCCGCGGTCGCGCTCGCCCGGAACCGGACGCACCCGGCGATGCGCACGGTCCCGGACAGGCTCCGCCGCGCGCTCCTCTCGGGCGTCGCCGCCCGTGTCACCGGCGCCGCGCGCGCGCTCGGGGCCCTGCGCGACCTCGAGTCGATCCCGCTCCTCATCCAGGTGCTCGAGACCTCGGCGGGCGAGGCCGCCGAGTGCGCCGCCGAGGCGCTGACGCGGATCACCCTCCAGCGGATCGGCCCCGAGCCACGCAAGTGGCTCGCCTGGTGGAAGGACAACCGCGGCCGGGGCCGCGCGGACTGGCTCTTCTCCGGGCTCACCAGCCCGGACCGGACGATCCGCGCCGCCGCCGCCGCGGAGCTCTCCGAGGCCGCGCCCTCGCCGGTGCAATACGACCCGGACGCGTCACCCTCCGAGCGCGGCGCCGCCGCCCGCGCGTGGGCGGGGTGGTGGAGCCGCTCCGGCCGGGTGCTGTAGTTTCGTTTTCCCAGCCGCAAGTGCCCTCTTAGACAACCGGCCTCCCCTGCGGAGGCCCGCATGTCCGACGTCCCCGACCTCGATCCGCGGCGCGCCCGCCTCGACGCCCTCGACGCGGAGGCCGAGCGGGGCGGCGGGGAAGAGCGGATCAAGAAGCAGCACCAGGCGGGCAAGCTCACCGCGCGCGAGCGGATCGAGCTGTTCCTCGACCCGGGCTCGTTCGTCGAGCAGGACAAGTTCAAGACCCACCGCTGCAGCGACTTCGGGATGGAGTCGCAGCGGATCCTCGGCGACGGCGTCGTGACCGGGTACGGCCTCGTCGAGGGGCGGCAGGTGTTCGTCTTCGCCCAGGACTTCACGGTCTTCGGCGGCTCGCTGTCGGGCGCCTTCGCCGAGAAGATCTGCAAGGTGATGGACCGGGCGATGGAGGTCGGGTGCCCGATCGTGGGCCTCAACGACTCCGGGGGCGCGCGCATCCAGGAGGGGGTGGTCTCCCTCGCCGGCTACGCCGACATCTTCCTGCGGAACACCCTCGCCTCGGGCGTCGTCCCCCAGCTCTCGCTCGTCCTCGGCCCGTGCGCCGGCGGCGCGGTCTACAGCCCGGCGATCACCGACTTCATCTTCATGGTGAAGAACACCTCGTACATGTTCATCACCGGCCCGGACGTGATCCGGACGGTGACGCACGAGGAGGTGACCAAGGAGGACCTCGGCGGCGCCCGCACCCACTCCACCCGCTCCGGGGTCGCCCACTTCGCCCTGGACACCGAGGAGGCCGCGCTCCGGACCGCCCGCGAGCTGCTCTCGTTCCTGCCGCTCAACAACGCCGACGACCCTCCCGTGGAGCCCTGCTCCGACGACCCCGGCCGCAAGGACGAGGCGCTCCGGACGATCGTCCCGGACACGCCCCACAAGCCGTACGACATGAAGGACATCCTCCGGGCGGTGGTGGACGACCGCCACTTCTTCGAGGTCTCGGAGCACTTCGCCCAGAACATCGTGGTCGGCTTCGCGCGGATGAACGGGAGCCCGGTGGGCATCGTCGCCAACCAGCCGGCGGTGCTCGCCGGCGTGCTGGACATCGACGCCTCGGTCAAGGCGGCCCGGTTCGTCCGGTTCTGCGACGCCTTCCACATCCCGCTCCTCACCTTCGTGGACGTGCCCGGGTTCCTGCCGGGCACCGACCAGGAGTGGAACGGGATCATCGTTCACGGGGCGAAGCTGCTCTTCGCCTTCGCCGAGGCGACCGTCCCCAAGGTCACGGTGATCACACGGAAGGCGTACGGCGGCGCGTACGACGTCATGGCCTCGAAGCACATCCGGGCGGACGTGAACTACGCCTTTCCCACGGCGGAGATCGCGGTGATGGGGCCGGAGGGGGCGGTGAACATCGTCTTCCGGAAGGAGCTCGCCGCCGCCGCGGATCCGGCCGCGGAGCGCGCCCGGCTCGTCGGCGACTACCGCGAGAAGTTCGCGAACCCGTACAAGGCCGCCGAGCTCGGCTACGTGGACGAGGTGATCCGGCCGGAGGAGACCCGGCCCAAGGTGATCCGCGCGCTCGAGATGCTCCGGACGAAGCGCCAGGAGCTGCCGCCGAAGAAGCACGGGAACATTCCGCTGTGAGCCGACGATTTCCCAATCCCGCCCGTACGGACTAGGATCCAATCTCCATGGCGCGCAAAGGAATGCCCACCCTCTCCGACACGGGGCGCAAGTACCTGGACCAAACCCGCGGCGCGCGCCTTCAGAGTCCGGGCATCGAGCGGTTCGTGCCCGAGCGCAGGCGGTCCCCGCGCGTCGTGGTGGCCGCCGTCCTGCTCATGGCAGCGCTGGTCGGCGCGATGGTCTGGCTGTCGCGCGGGGGCTGACGACCTGCGAGAAGCGCCAAGCCCGGCCTCCCGTGGAGAAAGCCGGGCCCGGTGCGCTGCGAGCCCTGCGCTTACGACTTGCGAACGTTCGCGGCCTGCAACCCCTTCGGCCCCTTCACGACGTCGAACTCCACCTTCTGACCCTCGGAGAGGCTCTTGAAGCCGTCGCCCTGGATCGCGCTGTAGTGGCAGAAGACGTCCTCGCCCCCGTCGTCCTGCGTGATGAAGCCGAAGCCCTTCGCGTCGTTGAACCACTTCACGGTGCCAGTCGCCATTCCACTTCTCTTTTCCTGAGTTTGACGATCCGTCGATATGACGTTCGGTCCACCTGCGTTGGTGCGGACGGACGGTTCAGAACGCTAGCGCAAAAAGGCGCACCCGTGAAGCGGCGCGTCCCCGAACGGGATCGGAAGGTGGGATTGCGCGAGGCGTCAGGCGAGGAGGGCGGCCCCGGCCGCGGTCCGCGCCTCGCCCTCGAGCCGCGTCTCGAGGTCCCCGAGGATCTCGGCAGCCGACGGGAGGGCGGCGACATCGGTCTCCCCGACGCTGGTGACGCTCTGGCCCGTGTAGAAGAGCCCGTTCTCCTCGTCGCCCTTGATCGCCGACAGGAGCAGGGCGTCGGTGATGCAGAAGCTCTCCCGGAAGTTGCTCGCGCGGCACAGGCAGACGTCCGCGCCCAGGCAATCGATGCAGGCCTTCCTCCGCCCCGCATATCCGTCCGCGCCGAAGAACCAGGCCTTGGATCGCGGCGGCACGGCCTCGCCGCGCGCGAGCTTCTCGGTGAAGGCATTGCGCACGGCACGGGCCTTCATCCCCTTCACGCAGCTCGTGATGATGACCACATCGTCCACACCCTTTTCGAGGTGCATCCGCTTGAACCCGGGGTGAACGGAGCCGTCGGAGCAAGCGAGAAAACGCGTCGCGAGCTGCACACCGGCCGCGCCCGCCTCGAGGTAGCGGCCCACGTCGGCGACGTCGATGCCGCCCGCGGCGATGACCGGCAGCGTGGTCGCGGCGCTGACCTCGGCGAGCAGGGCCGGCAGGGGATGGCCGATGTCGCCGATGTGCCCGCCCGCCTCCGCCCCCTCTGCGACCAGGAACTCCGCGCCCCATCGCTCGTACATCGCCGCGAGCCGGCCGGAGGAGACGATCCCCGCGAACGGCACGCCGCCGTCCCTGCACCAGCGGACGATCTCCCGGGAGATGCCCGCGCCCTGCACGATGAACGAAACGCGCTCCTCGATCGCGACCGCCGCGAGCCGCTGGAAGTCGCGCCGGTCGATCGCGGCCATGAGGTTCACGCCCACGTAGCCGCCGGGCGCCTCGGCCCTCGCGGTCGCGATCTCGCGCCGGAGCTGCGCGTCGGTCTTGATGACGCCCGAGATCGTCCCGACGCCCACGAGCCGCTCGCCCCGGTGGCGCGCCACCTTGCCGGCGAGCCCGTCCGACGCGTTGATGCCCATCGCGCCCTGCACGAGCAGCCGCCTCCCGGATCCCACGACGTCCGCGATGGCCCGGCGGTCGAGCGGGGCGAGACCGGGGACGTCCGCCGCGGTCGCGGCGGTGAGCGTGGTCAGCATCG
>JAEZXM010000586.1 GCA_023419875.1 Pseudomonadota bacterium
GAGGTAGACGGGGCGCGGCGTGCCGGCGGCGGCCTCGGCGAGGCAGGCGTCGAGGGACTCCCCTCCGCGATCGCCCTGGGCCCGTCGAGGACCCCGGGAGCTCGATCCGGGTCTGGCGGTCCTAGGCCCGACCATGTGCACCTTCCGCGAACCACTTGATGACGAGCCGCTCGAGCGCCAGCACCGGCGAGGCGTTCTGCCCGAGGGCCAGGACCGTCCACACGACCTCCTCGCGCCGGCGCACCACCTCCGCCGGCGAGAGCGCCGCGGCGGCGCGTGCGGTCTCCGGGGCGAGATCGAGCAGCGCCGGGCTTCCCCCGCCCGCCTGCGCCGCGAGCACGTCGCGCAGCCAGACCGCGAGCAGCTCGCACAGTTCCGCGGCCCGGGCCCGATCGCCGCCGCGCTCCCGCGCGAAGGTGAGCCAGCCGAGCGCGTCGTCGGGGTCGAGCGCCGCCGCCGCGCGCACCGCCTCGTTCAGCGCGTCCAGCTCCACCGGGTCGAGCGCCATCGCCCGCCCGAGCGAGCCGCCCGCGAGAGCCGCCGCGAGCCGCGCCTCGGCCGGGCTGCGGCCCTCGGCCTCCAGCCTGGAGACGACGAGCGCGTCGGGGATCGGACGGAAGGCGACGCGCAGGCACCGCGAGCGGATCGTGGGGAGGAGCGCGTCGGGGCTGCCCGCGACGAGCACGAGCGTGGTGTCGTCGGGCGGCTCCTCGAGCGTCTTGAGGAGCGCGTTCTGCGCCTGGGGGTTCATCGCGTCCGCGGGATCGACGACGACGAAGCGCCGACGCCCTTCGAACCGCTTCATCGCCAGGCGGTGATCGACCAGGTCGCGGACCTGATCGACGACGATGTCCTTCGAGGGCGACCGGCCGGCCTTCGGCTCCCACCGGCCGGCCTTCGCCATCGCCCGCTCCTCGCGGAGCCAGAAGACGTCGGGGTGGTTGTCAGCGTCGATCTTGCGGCACGGCCGGCACGTCCCGCAGGGCTCCTCGCGGAATCCGGACGGACCTCCCGTCCCGCCCTCGCAGTTCGCGGCCTGCGCGAACAGCCGCGCCGCGCGGGCCTTGCCGGTCCCGGGCGGGCCGCCGAAGAGGTACGCGTGGTGGAGCGCGCCGCGGCGGAGCGCGGCGCGGAGGGCTCCCAGAGCACGCTCCTGCGCGAGGACGTCCGAGAACGGCATGGACCGGGTTTCATAGCACAGGGCGCGGGCCCGGGCTCGCCTGTGGAGACCGTTCTCAGTGCAGGCGTCCGGCGAGCCGCGCGACCGCCGCCGTCAGCTCCGCGGGATCGATGGGCTTCGACAGGTATCCCTGGAACCCGGCCTCCTGGGCCGCGCGGCGGTTCTCGGCCTGCGTGTACGCGGTGAGCGCGGCCGCCGGGACGCTCCCGCCCGCCACGGGATCGAGCTGCCGGACCCGCCGCATCAGCTCGTAGCCGTCCTCGCCCGGCATACCCAGGTCGGAGAGGAGCACGTCCGGCGGCCGCTCGGCGATGACGCGCAGGGCCTCGGGCGCGGAGCCGGCCACCGCCACCACGGCGCCAGCCTGCTGCAGGACCTCGCGCACGACCTCGCGCGAGTCGGGGTCGTCGTCCACCACGAGCACGCGGAGATGGGAGAGACCCGCCAGCGGCCAGGGCCCATCCGTCGAGGTGGTGAGGGCCGAGCGGGAGGGCGCGAACGCCGGCGAGTCCCGGCGCGGCACGGCGGGCGGGAGACGCAGTGTGAACGTGGATCCGCGGCCGCGGCCCTCGCTCTCCGCGCGAACGGACCCTCCATGGGCCTCGACGAGGTGGCGCACCAGCGCCAGCCCGAGCCCCAGTCCACCGTGCGCGCGCGTGGAGGAGGAATCGGCTTGCCGGAACCGCTCGAAGAGGTGCGGGACGAAGGCGGGGTCGAGGCCGACACCCGTGTCCTTCACCGCGACCGCGACGTCCTCGCCCTCGCGCTCGAGCCGGATCTCCACCCGTCCGCCGAACGGCGTGAACTTCACTGCATTCGAGAGCAGGTGCCAGACCACCTGCTGCAGCCGGCCCTGATCGCCCGCGACCTGCCCCGCACGCGGGGAGAGCGAGAGGGCGAGAAGGATGCGTCGCGCGGCGGCCGCAGGCCGGACCGACTCGACCGCCGCCTCGATCACCGGGATCAGATCGATCGTCCGCACGTCGAGCCGGAGCTCCCCACGGAGAATCCGGGAGACGTCCAGCACGTCGTCCACGATCTGCGCCTGGGCCGCCGCGCTCCGCTCGATGGTCTCGATCGCCCGCGCCGACCCGGCGGCGTCGAGCTTCCCGAGCCGGAGCAGCCGCGCCCACCCGAGCACCGCGTTGAGAGGCGTGCGGAGCTCGTGCGACACGGTGGCCACGAACTCGTCGCGGGCGCGCGAGGCCTGCTCGGCCTCCTTCCGCGCCCGCTGCTCCGCCTCTCGCGCCCGCGTCAGCTCCGCGGCCTGCCGCACCCCGGCTGACCGGAGCTGCGTCTCGAGATCCTCGATCCGGCTGCGGTGTGCCCGCTCGCGCAGGAGCCAGGCCGCCACGCTGGCGACTGCCGCCCCTCCCACGAGCGCCGTGCCGAGCGTGAGCGCGCCCGCCTGGACGAAGGCAACGAAGCCGAGCGAGAAGGCGGTTGCCGCCGCGAGGGCGGCGACGAGCCGCCCTCGCTCAGGGCCGCCGAGGTGCAGGAACCGAGACATCCGTATGTATTCCGATTCACCGTGCCCCGATT
>JAEZXM010000426.1 GCA_023419875.1 Pseudomonadota bacterium
GCTCCGCACCGCCCTGGCCGCGCAGCGCGCCTTCGTCGCGGACGCGGCGCACGAGCTCCGGACGCCGCTCGCCGCCCTGAAGCTCCAGCTCCAGCTCGCGGAGCGCGCCCCGGACGGCCCGGAGCGGGCCGCGGCGCTGGCCGAGCTTTCGGGCGGGCTCGACCGCGGGGTGCACCTCGTCGCGCAGCTCCTCACGCTGGCGCGCCAGGATCCGGGCTCGGCCGCCCCCGCCACGCGCACGCCGGTGTCGCTCCCGTCGCTCGTCCAGCAGGCGGTCGCGGATCACCACGTGGTGGCGGACGCGAAGGGGATCGACCTCGGCGCCGCCGGCGCCGACGACGCCGCGGTCGTGGAGGGCGACCCGGCCGCGCTGCGCACCCTGCTCGCCAACCTGGTGGACAACGCGATCCGCTACACGCCGGCGGGCGGGCGGGTGGACATCTCGACGGGCAGGGACGCGGGCGCGCCGTTCCTCGAGGTGGCCGACACCGGGCCTGGGATCCCTCCCGCGGAGCGCGAGCGCGTCTTCGACCGCTTCTATCGCCTCCCCGACGCGGCTGCGCAGGGCAGCGGCCTGGGTCTCTCCATCGTGAAGGCCATCGCCGATCGCCACGGCGCCGCGGTGGAGCTCACCGAGACGCGCGGCGGCGGGCTCACGGTCCGCGTGCGGTTCCTGGCGGCGGCGGCGCGGACGGCGGCGTGAGAGGCGTGGGCCCGCTCACGCCTGCGCCAGACGCGCCAGCACGTCCGCGACCGTTCCCTGGAACGGGCCCGGCGCCTCCATCTTGATGGACACCAGCGCCGCCGCGAACTTCAGGGACTCGGCCGGATCACGGTCCAGCCGCCACGCGAGGTAGGCCGCGAAGGTGGTGTCGCCGCGGCCGGTGCGGCCGACCACGCTGCGGTTGGAGAACTTCTCGTAGTACGACTTCCCGCCGGCGCGGAGCGCCACCCCTTGGGCGTGCGTGATCAGGACCTCGCCGCAGCCCCAGGACTCCACCTCGCAGGCGGCCCTCGGCAGATCGTCGGTCCCGGTCAGGATCTTGGCCTCGACCACGTCCAGCTTGACCCGATCCATCATCGCGACGATCTCCCGCTTGGCGGCCACGTCGCCGAAGCGGATGTCGCCGGTCACAGGATCCACCTGGCGGACGAAGCTCTGCATGTCGGTGGAGAGGCTGTACCCCCGCTCCCGGAGCCCGCGCATGAGCGGCAGATCGAACTCGGTGTCGGAGATCCCGGCCAGGTGGACGCACCGGGATCGCAGGGGTGGCACGTCGTCGATGGAGATGAGGCCGGCCGATCTCACCAGCGTGAGCTTCCGCTCGTCGACGTTCTCGGTCTCGTGCAGGACGCGGGAGTAGGTGGTCACCTCGGCGGGGACGAGGAAGGTCTCGACCCCCACCCGTCGCATCGGCTCCAGGATGGCCTCGTCCTCCGGGGCCATCTTCACCACCGCGGCGACCTTCTTCCCGACCCGGGCGGCCACCATGGCCCCGCACAGCACCGCACTCCCCGGAGCGACGATCGGCGTTCCTCCGAAGGGAATGATCTCGTCACGACACATGTGGCCGATGAAGGTGATGTCGTGGTCCATGGTGGCCCTGGGTGGAGATCGACGGGGTCGGGTGGAGGCTAGACCTTGACCGGCATCTTCGTGGTCGAAACGGTCTTCACCGTACCGAAGAGGAGGTCGGCGGAGATCCGGATCGAGTCGGGCGACGCGCTGAAGTTGCAGACCACCGCGTCGGCGTCCCGGGTCACGCCCTCGACGTACGGGGAGTTGGTCACCACCACGACCTTCTTCCCGGCCTGCTTGAGCATGGTGACCAGGCGCTGGTTGTTCCCCTTCTTCTCGATGCGGGCGTAGTAGTTGGTCATCACCACCAGGTCCGCCTGCTTCGCGAGCTCCATCGCCTCGGCGATGTCCTCGTCGGTGGCGTGGAACCGGGTGTCGTCGAGGATCAGGTTGGTCGAGTGCGTGGCCATGGCCTCGGAGAACATGTGCGGGTGGCTGTACATGTCCTTGCCCACGAACTCGTAGGGGTGGATCTGCTCGACCACCAGGATCTTCTGCTCCTTCTTGAGCGGGAGGAGCTTCTGGTCGTCGCGGACCACGAGCAGGCCTTTCCGCGCGACCTCCCACGAGAAGTCGATCACCTTCTTGCTGCGGACGAAGGCGCGGGTCTTGTCCGGATCGTTCTTCCCGGCGCTGTCGAAGATGCCCTGGTCGTACTTGAGGAGCAGCAGGCGCCGGACGGCGTCGTCGAGCCGGCTCCTGGGCAGCGATCCTTCCTTCACCGCCCGGCGGAGCCCGAAGAAGCACTGCACGCGCGACTCGTCGTCCGCCTTGAGGAGGATGTGGTCCACGCCCGCGTTGACCGCCATGACGCAGGCTTGCGGCAGCGGCCACTTCTTGAGGATGGCGGCCATTCCGATGGCGTCGGAGACGATGACGCCGTCGAAGCCGAGCTCGCCGCGGAGGAGGCCGGTGAGGACCTTGGGCGAGAGCGTGGCCGGCAGTTCGGGATCGTACGCGGGGTAGACCGTGTGGGCGGTCATCACCGCCTTGGCCCCGGCGGCGATCGCCGCCTGGAACGGGAACAGCTCCACCTGCTTCATCCGCTCCTTGCTGGCGTTCACGTGGTCGAGGACGTCGTGGGCGTCCGTCTCGGAGTCGCCGCGGCCGGGATAGTGCTTGGCGGTCGCGGCGATGCCCGCGTCCTGGTAGCCGCGCACGATGGCGGCCACGTGCTTGGCGCAGACCTGGGGATCGTCGCCGAACGAGCGGATGCCGATCTCCGGGTTCCTGGGGTTGATGTTGACGTCGCAGACCGGCGAGTACATCTGCGTGACGCCCATGAGCGCGAGCTGCTTGCCCACGGTGAGGCCGACCTTGTAGGTGAGATCGACGTCGCCGATGGCGGTCAGGCCCATCGGCGGGACGAACTGGCGGATTCCACCGGATGTGTAGTCGTTCTTGAAGTCGCCCTCGAAGTCGATCGTGATGTGGAGCGGGACCCCGGACGGCCGTGCCATCGCGATCCGCTGGATCTTGTTGAGCGCCTCGGTGAGCTCCTCGGGCGTGACGCTGACCCCGAAGTTGTGGGGGTCGAAGTACGTCATCGCGATCGTGTAGTAGTCCTCCGGCTTGACGAAGGTCTTGTCGAACTGCGTGTTGCCCCAGTACAGGTTCTTGCAGGTCTCGTGGGCGTAGGGCTCGAGGCAGAGGCCGCCCGCGTGCAGCTTCGTCACCTGCTCGATGCAGCTCGGCGTGAGGAACGCGCCACGCCACGTGAACGTGAGGAGCTGGCCGACCTTCTCCTCGAGGGTCATCTTCTCCAGCTTCTTCGCCACGAAATCGTCCCGCCTGGACATTGCTGATCTCCCTGGCCCCTCGCCGAGGGCCGTTCCTTCGATGGACGCCTGCTCGACGGCCCGGAAGCGGCGCATCGAGGGTCAACGAACCTGCTCGTCTCGCACGGCGTGGGATCGAGCGTCGAGCATCTGAATCGAAAGTGCCAGAGGAAAGCGCATCGGAGCCGGCGGAGCGGCCGCGCTGCAAGCGGGGATCACACCGGACCGCGCCCGAACCCTCGAGGCGGCGGCGCGCGCCCCTCCTCCAGCCTGCGGAGCCGCTGCAGCGCCGGCCAGTCGGCGTTGCCGAACCAGAACAGGAGGAGCCAGCCGACGATCGGCACCAGCACGAGGAAGGCGAGGGGACCCGGGTACCCCGCCTTCCGGAACATGTTCCAGGCGCCCACCAGCGCGAGCGACAGCAGCACCAGGCAGATGACCAGGACCACGAGCTCCACGATCCCGAGGCTCATCGAGAAAGAGTACACGTTCCCCGTGCCTTGACACCCGCGGGACCACGGTCGTAGCGTGAGACGAGTTCGCCCCGAATGGGTCTCATGCCAGCGATCGCCGTCAGGGACCTCGCGAAAGCGTACGGAACCCGCAGGGCGCTGGACGGGATCTCCTTCTCGGTGGAGCCGGGGGAGATCTTCGGATTCCTCGGCCCGAACGGCGCAGGCAAGACGACCACGATCCACATCCTCAGCACGCTGCTCTCGGCCACCTCCGGCACGGCGGAGATCGCCGGCAGGAGCTGCGCGACCGAGCCGGACGAGGTCCGCGCCAGCATCGGCCTCGTCTTCCAGGAGACGACCCTCGACTTCGATCTGACCGCCCAGGAGAATCTGAGGTTCCACGCCCACCTCTACCGTGTGCCGCGCTGCGAGGTCCGGCGCCGGATCGAGGAGATGCTCGAGCTGGTCGGTCTGGCCGATCGCGCACGCGACCCCATCCGGCAGCTCTCCGGGGGCATGAGGCGACGCCTGGAGCTGGCGCGAGGACTGCTCCACCGACCCCGGGTGCTGTTCCTCGACGAGCCGACGCTCGGCCTCGACCCGCAGACGCGGAGCCGGATCTGGAAGTTCATCGGCGAGGTCCGTGAACGCGAGCGCGTCACGGTGTTCCTGACGTCGCACTACATGGCGGAGGCCGAGCCCTGCGATCGGATCGCGATCATCGATCGCGGCCGGATCGTCGCCCTGGACACTCCCGATGCGCTCAAGGCCGCGGTCGGCAGGGACGTCGTCACGCTCAGGACCGCGGACGACGAGGTCGCCGCGGTCGAGATCGAGCGGGCGATGGGCGCCCGGCCGCGGCGGGAGGACGGGTGCCTGCAGGTCGAGGTGGCCGGAGGGGACGAGCTCGTCCCCAGGTTGATCCGCGCGCTCTCGGTCGGCGTCCGGTCCGTCACGGTGCGCCGGCCGACCCTGGACGACGTGTTCCTCGCGTTCACGGGGCACGCCATCCGCGAGGACGTCGCGCCGGAGGCGAGCGGTCCGGCGGAGGGCTCCGCGACCGGCGATCCCGGCGGCGAGGCGAGCCGCACGAGGACGGGCCGATGAGCGACCTCCGGCCGGTGCTCGTCATCTGCGAGCGGGAGTTCATCCGGTTCTTCCGGGTGAGGAGCCGCTGGCTCGACGCCCTCGCCCGACCGCTGCTCTGGCTCCTGCTCGTGGGGAACGGCCTGAACGCGATCGTCGAGCGGCAGGGACCGTTCTCGTACCTCCAGTCGATCTATCCGGGCATCATCGCCATGACCATCCTGTACTCGGGGATCTTCAGCGCGGCGACGATCATCTGGGACCGCGAGTTCGGGTTCCTGCGCGAGATGCTGGTGGCGCCGATCTCCCGCCGCGCGATCGTCCTCGGCAAGGTCGTCGCCGGCACGCTCATCTCGATCGTGCAGGCCGGGATCGTCCTCGTCGTCGCCCCCGTGGTGGGCCTCTCGGTGACCCCGGGTCAGATCCTCGCGGTGTCGCTCGCGGCCGCGATCGTCTCCTTCTGCGTGACGTCGCTCGGCGTCCTGCTCTCGGCGTCGGTCCGGACCTTCGACGGCTACAACCTGGTGATGAACTTCCTGGTCATGCCGCTGTTCCTGCTGTCCGGCGCGATGTACCCGGTCGCCTCCATGCCGTCGGTCCTCCGGCAGCTCTCGCTCGTCGACCCGGTCACCTACTGCGTGGACGTGTTCAAGCACGTGCTGCTGGGGCCCGCGCCGGGCGGGCCGGAGTTCACGCTGGCGCGGGATCTCGGCGTCGTGGCCGCGCTCGGGGTGGTCGCCCTGGCGCTCGCCGCCCGGGCATTCCGGCGGAGGGACTAGGACCGTGGCCACGATCATCGTCGAGCCCACCACCGCCTGCAACGCGACCTGCGCGTACTGCTACGCGGCGGGGCACGCGCCCACCCCGTCCACGGTGATGTCGCTCGAGACGCTGGAGCTGCTCTTCGCGCGGATCGACGAGTACCTCGCGGAGCGGCCGCGGGAGACGATGGGCGTCGTGTGGCACGGCGGGGAGCCGCTGCTGCTCGGCCCGAGGTTCTTTGCGGCGGCCGTGGAGCTCCAGCGGAAGCGCTGCGGCGGCGTCGCGAACCGCATCCGCCACGGCATCCAGAGCAACCTGACTCTGCTGACGAGCGAGCTGGCGGGCCTGCTCAAGGAGCTGGGCATCCACACCGTGGGATCGAGCTGCGACCCGGTGACCGACCTCCGTGCCCTGGGCCGGGCCGGCGATGCAGCCGCCTACGACCGTCGCTATCGAGAGGGGCTCGCGCTCCTCGAGCGCGAGGGGCTCCGCGCCGGCGTCATGTACGTCGTGACGAGGCCTGTGCTGGATCGTCCGCTCGAGGTCTTCCGCCGCCTCACGGAGCTGCCCGTCACCGGTCCGATCGATCTCAACCCGGTGGTGCTCGCGGAGGGGGAGGGTGCTCTGGAGGTGACCGGCGAGGAGTACTGCACGTTCCTCGGCGCCATCTTCCCGGAGTGGTGGGCGGTCCGCGATCGGCACCCGGAGGTCGGTCCGTTCTCGCTCCTCACGCGCAACCTGCGCGATGGGGTGCGCCAGCTCTCGTGCCGGGACTCGGGTCGGTGCGCCTACGTGTACGTGAACGTCGCGCCGGATGGCGGGCTGTCGCATTGCAACCGCACGGCGGGGTGCCGGCAGCTCGACTACGGAAACCTGCGCGACCGGACGCTGGCCGAGGCGCTCGCGGATCCCAGGCGCAAGCCGCTCCTCGATCGCAACCGCGTGTTGTTCGAGGGGGAATGCCTCGGGTGCCGCTTCTGGCCGATCTGCCACGGCGGCTGCCCGATGGACTCCTTCACCCGTACCGGATCGTTCATGCACCGGACCATCTTCTGCGAGGCGAAGCGCGGATTGATCGAGCGACACATCGAGCCGCTCATCGGCGGCTGTCCCGGATTGACGGGGCAGAAACAAACTGCCCCGCTTCCTTGACCGCGCCGACGGTCGGTCCGTATCATCCTCGTGAAGCAAGGAGGCGACCATGGAGAAGAAGACCGAGCAGGCTGCGCCCGTCACCGAGAAGACGCTCGTCGAGGCCGAGGGCTACACGGTCATGTCGCTGTGCGACGATCTCTCGCTGGCCAGCGAGGATCTCCTGTGGAGCGACGGCTCCTGCTGCGCGTGCCCGAGCTACACGACCGTCCCCTGTTCCTGCTGACGGCGTTCGCCGCGCGCTTCGAGTCGAAGCCGGCGGCCTCGTTCCGGCAACCGTCGCGACCCCGGCTCTGCCGTGGCCGTTCACGTGGTCCCCTCGGAGCAGAAGGCACTATCCGTGAAAGGCGCGGACCCGGGCCCCCTCCACGTCACCGAGAACCTGATCCGCCTCGAGCGCGGCGACGCCGAGCTGCTGCTCGTCAACTCCTTGTTCATGCGGCCGCTGTACGTGGCGCGCGGTCGGGAGAGCGTCCAGGCGCTCCTGGACGACGTTCGCGGCAGAACGCTCGCGGAGCTCGAGGCCGCTCACCCGAAGGACGCACGGCTCATCGAGATGCTCCGGGAGCACCGCCTGCTCCTCGGCGCCGACGAGCGGGAGCGGTACGCGGGGGCGGAGATCGACGCCCACGCGATCGAGCCCGAGCGGCCCAGGGACAAGATGACCGTGTTCCTGCTGCTCACCGAGTCGTGCAACCTCGGGTGCGTCTACTGCCTCAACGGCTCGGGCACGTATCAGAAGACCGCGGCCTCGGAGATGAGCGCCGACGTGGCGATGTCCAGCATCCGGACCTGCCTCGGCAAGCTCAAGGAAGGCGGCACGCTCGAGGTCACGTTCTTCGGCGGCGAGCCGCTGCTCCGGTGGGCGCTCATCAAGGAGATCATCCGGCGCTGCGAGGCCGAGCTGCGGCCCGAGTTCCCCGATCGCAGGATCGCCTTCCACCTCACCAGCAACCTCACGGTCCAGCCGCCGGACCTGGTCGAGGTCCTGAAGTCGCACAAGGTCACCGTCCTCAGCGACATCGACGGCCCGCCGGAGGTGCACGACCGCTGCCGGCCCTTCCTCGGCGGCAGGGCGTCCCACGCGCGGAGCGCGGCCACCATCAAGCTGCTCGTGGACGCCGGGATCCGGGTGGCCCTCCGCACCACCCTCACCGCGCTCAACGAGGACGCGATCCTCGAGACCGCCGCCCACCACAAGGCGCTCGGGGCGGTGAACTGCGGCTTCGTGCCCGTATGCCCGGTCAACTCGGACCGGCAGTACCTCGCGGACGACCTCCTGCCCGACCCGGACAAGATCACCGCCGACCTCATCCGGCTCTACCGCGGCGGGACGTGGACGCGGGACACCCTCTTCCCGTTCAACGAGTACGTGCTGAAGCTGCGCCCCGGCTCGCGGCAGGTGACGGGCTGCGCGGCGCCCTCCGGCTCCACGCCGGTGATCCGGCCCAACGGCGACGTGTACCTGTGCATCTACCTCGTGGGCCAGCAGGAGTTCCGCTACGGGACCACCCCGGGTCCCTGGGCGCGGCGCCTCCTCGACGAGTCGAGCGTGTCCCTGCACGTGGACAACGTGCCGGAGTGCAAGGGGTGCGCGTGGCGGTACGTCTGCGGCGGCGGCTGTCCGGTGATGAAGCTCGCCCACCTCTCCGGCGTGCCGGCGAACCCGCGCGCCCAGGAGTACGGGCGCCGCATCAACTGCGACTTCACGAAGGCGGTGCTGACCGAGCTGCTCTGGGACACGGCCGGCAAGCTCAAGGAGAAGCTGGGCTCACCCAGGTCCGGCGCCGAGGCCCCGGCGCCGGTGGACCGGCCCTCGTTCTGCTAGGCGATGCGCGACGTCATCTTCCTCGAGCGGGGCGAGGACGAGCTGCTGCTCGTGGACTCGTTCCAGCTGAGGCCGCTCTACGTGCGGCGGGGCCGGGAGCGGATCCGCCAGGTGCTCGCGGAGGCCGACCGGGGCCTCTCGCTCGAGGCGCTGAAGGCGCGGTTTCCGGCGGACGGTCCGCTCATCGACCTGCTCGCGAGCCACGGCGTCATCGGCAGGGCCCCGGCACGAGAGGAGCCTCCTGCGAGCGGGCCCACACCCTCAGGTCGCAAGGGCAGGGTGACCCTGTACTTGCTGGTCACCGAGGCATGCAACCTTCGGTGCACCTACTGCCTCGACGGTTCCGGTACCTACGACCGGCGCAGCCCGTCCGGCCTGAAGACGGACATCGCCGTCCGGGCGGTCGAGAGGTGCCTCGCCGAGCTCGCGCCTGGCGGGCGGCTGGAGGTCGCGTTCTTCGGGGGGGAGCCTCTCTTGAAGTGGCCGCGGGTGAAGGAGATCCTCCGCGCCTGCGAGAGCCTCCGGGCGGACCATCCGGAGAAGAGGATCATCTTTCACCTGACGAGCAATCTCACCGCGCCGCCGGAGGATCTCGTCGAGTGGGTCACCCGGTACGGCATCCGGGTGCTGTGCGGCATCGACGGTCCACCGGACGTCCACGATCACTGCCGGACGTATGCCGGCGGTGGACCTTCGCACGGGCGATCCGCGGAGACGATCCGCCGGCTCGTCGCGGCCGGGGCCGAGGTGACGCTGCGGGCGACCGTCTCGTCGCTCAACGTGGGGCGGATCGAGGAGGTCGCCGCCCATCACGAAGCGCTCGGGGGCGCGACGTCGCTCTTCGTGCCGCTGCGACCGGTCAACTCGGACGGGCAGGTGGTGGACGAGCGGATGCTGCCCGATCCGGCGACGCTCATCGCCTCCGCTCTGGACCTGAGCCGCCGGCCCTCGGCCAAAGCTCGCCTGTTCCCGTTCAACGACTTCTCCGCGACCGTGCGCCCCGGCGCGCGCCACCCGGTCGCCTGCGGCGCGCCCCACGGCACGACCTACGTCGTCCGGCCCAACGGCGACGTGTATCCCTGCATCTACCTGGTGGGCCACCCGCGCTACCGCCTCGGCAACGTGGCCGGCCCGCTCGACCACGAGCCGCTCGTCCGGATGATGGAAGAGCTGCACGTGGATCGTCGCGAGGACTGCGCCGCGTGTGCGTGGCGCTACGCGTGCGGCGGCGGGTGCCTGGTGATGGTCCAGGCGCGCGCCCTGGGCCGGAACCGGCCGGCCGTCGCGGAGTACGCGCGGGCCATCACCTGCGACTTCAGCCGGGCGCTCCTCGGGGCCAGCCTCTGGGAGGCGGCGGACGCGGCGC
The DNA here is from genome assembly GCA_023419875.1 of Pseudomonadota bacterium. Lineage (GTDB taxonomy): Bacteria > Myxococcota > Myxococcia > Myxococcales > Anaeromyxobacteraceae > Anaeromyxobacter. The sequence goes on from JAEZXM010000426.1 coordinate 10,007, forward strand.
GGCGGGTTCGGGGCGAGCCCGCGCGGTGACGGCGTGGGGCCCTCCCGGCCCCTCGCTCACCCCCGCATCCGCGCCAGGAACCGGTCGAGCCGTCCGATCGCCTCCCGCAGGTCGTCCTCGTGCGGGAGGAAGACGACGCGGAAGTGGTCGGGGTCCTTCCAGTTGAAGCCAGTCCCCTGGACGAGCAGCACCTTCTCCTGCTCGAGGAGGTCGAGGATGAGCTGCTGGTCGTTCTTCACCGGGTAGATCGCGGGGTCGAGCCGGGGGAAGAGGTAGAGCGCCGCCCTCGGCTTCACACAGGTGACGCCCGGGATCTGCGTGAGCATCGACCAGGCGAGGTCGCGCTGGCGCCCGAGGCGGCCGGTCGGGAGCACCAGCTCCTCGATGCTCTGGTGCCCGCCGAGCGCGGTCTGGATGGCGCACTGGCCGGGAACGTTGGCGCAGAGCCGCATCGAGGCGAGCATGTCGAGCCCCTCGATGTAGTCCGCCGCGTGGCGCTTCTCGCCGCACACGACCATCCAGCCCGCGCGGTAGCCGCAGGCGCGGTAGTTCTTCGAGAGCCCGTTGAACGTGAGGCAGAGCACGTCCGGCGCGATCGAGGCCAGCGAGACGTGCTTCGCGCCGTCGTAGAGCACCTTGTCGTAGATCTCGTCCGCGAACAGGATCAGCCGGTGCGTGCGGGCGAGCTCCGCGATCTCGCGCAGGAGCTCGGGCGGGTAGAGCGCGCCGGTCGGGTTGTTGGGGTTGATGATCACGATCCCCCGGGTCCGGGGGCCGATCTTCTTGCGGATGTCGGCGACGTCCGGCAGCCACCCCGCGCCCTCGTCGCACAGGTAGTGACGGGCGGTGCCGCCGGAGAGGCTCACCGCCGCGGTCCAGAGCGGGTAGTCCGGCATCGGGACCAGGATCTCGTCCTCGCGGTCGAGCAGGGCCTGCATCGACATGACGATGAGCTCGGACACGCCGTTCCCGAGGTAGATGTCCTCGATCCCGACGCCCGGGATGCCCTTCTGCTGGCAGTAGTGCATCACCGCCTTGCGCGCGGAGAAGAGGCCCTTCGAGTCCGAATAGCCGGACGCGCCCCGGAGGTTCCGGATCACGTCGACGACGATCTCCTCGGGGGCCTCGAAGCCGAACGGGGCGGGGTTCCCGATGTTCAGCTTGATGATCTGGTGCCCCTCGTCCTCCATCCGCTTCGACACCTGGAGGACCGGGCCGCGGATGTCGTAGCAGACGCCGTCGAGCTTCGACGACTTCTGGACCGGGTGGTCCACGGCTGGGTCGGCCGGGGGCTGGGAAACCGTCTCCTTCACGCTACGCAGCTCCTGCTTCACGAGAACGCCCTTTCTTCCGTTTCCTTCCGGCCCGAGAACATCACGAACTCGGGCCGTCGTCACGCGGCCTTCCGCACGGCCGGGTCTGCGCGGATCCACACCGATCGGAGGCTCGCCTGCCGCACCCTCCGGGGACGGGAGCTCTTAAGTTTGCCTTAAGGCGTCATGCCTAGGGTGACACTCGACGGCGACCCCAGACACCCGGTCGCCCACTCACACGGAGGTTTCGAGCATGCCTGGTCACGCGAAGCGCGCCACCGTCGCCGCCCTCGCGGCCGCGAGCGTCGCCGCGGCCGGGGCGCTGGCCCTGGCTCACCCACTGTCGACCTTTGCCAGAGACGCCGCGCCCGCGCGGACGGCCGAGGCGGGGTCGCCCTCGGCGCCGCCGGTCGCCGGTGCGCCCGTCCAGACCCTTCCTGACTTCACCGCAATCGTCCGGCAGTACGGCCCGGCCATCGTGAACGTCGCCACCGAGCGGGAGGTGCCCGAGGGCATGTTCAACCCCTTCGGGACGCCGTTCGGCCGGCAGCCGCGCGGAGGTCATCCGCGGATCGAGGGCCAGGGCTCCGGGTTCATCGTGAAGAGCGACGGCCTCGTCCTCACCAACGCGCACGTGGTCGAGAACGCCACCGAGGTGACGGTCCGGCTCGCGGACAAGCGGGAGTACAAGGCCAAGGTGATCGGCAGGGACAAGGAGACCGACGTCGCCGTCCTCAAGATCGACGCGAAGAACCTGCCCACCGTCCGCATCGGCGACGTGTCGAAGGCGCAGGTGGGCGAGTGGGTGCTGGCCATCGGCTCCCCCTTCGGCTTCGAGTACACCGCCACCGCCGGCGTCATCTCCGCCCGCGCCCGCACCCTGCCCGGGCAGAACTATATCCCCTTCCTGCAGACCGACGTGGCCGTGAACCCCGGCAACTCGGGCGGGCCACTCTTCAACCTCCGCGGCGAGGTCATCGGGATCAACTCCCAGATCTTCAGCGGCTCCGGCGCCTACATCGGCATCAGCTTCGCCATCCCGATCGACGTCGCCATGAAGGTCCAGCAGCAGCTCGTGGCCACGGGCAAGGTCACCCGGGGCTGGCTGGGGATCTACATCGGCGACGTGAACGCCCGGATCGCCAAGGACTACGGCCTGAAGCGCCCCACGGGCGCGATCGTCGCGCGCGTCGGGAAGGGCAGCCCGGCGGCGGAAGCCGGGCTCAAGGACAACGACATCATCCTCGCGGTCAACGGCGAGACTCTCCAGGGCTCGGGCGACCTCCCGCACCGCATCGCGGACATCCGGCCCGGCGAGACGGCCAAGCTGCGGATCTGGCGCGCGGGCAAGGAGATCGAGGTGAACGTGAAGGTGGGCACCGCGCCCGGCGCCGAGGAGGTGGCCTCCGTGGACGCGCCGAATGGCGGCGAGCGTGGCCGCCTCGGCGTGACGGTGCGGGCCCTCACGCAGGAGGAGCGTGCCCAGCTCGAGATCGACGGCGGCGTCGTGGTCGACGCGGTGAGCGGGCCGGCCGCCCGGGCCGGTGTGCGGCGCGGGGACGTGGTGATCTCCGCGAACGGCCGGCCGGTCACGTCGCCGGAGAGCCTTCGCAACGAGGTCAAGAACGCCAAGGACAGCGTGACGCTGCTCGTTCAGCGCGGGGAGAGCCGGCACTTCCTGCCCATCGAGCTTGGTTGAAGAAGTCGAGTGCCGTCAGCGCGGCGACGCGCGCCCGGGTTCCGCCACCTTCCCTCTGGCGGGCCCGGGCGCGTTGTTTCGGTCTAGACCCATTCCATCCCCCGCGCGTTCTCCTTCCTGAGAGGAGAACGCCATGCTTCACGCCCGACTCGCCGCCGCCGCTCTCGCGCTCGCCGCCTCCGCCACCCCACGGCCCGCGCCCGCCCACGGGATGCCCGCCCGCCACGGGCCCTACTCGCTCGAGGTCGTCGACGAGGGCGGCCGTGCGCTGCCCACCTACCTCCACCGCGGGCGCACGTACGTGCTCGGCCGGCACGGCGCGCGGTACCTGCTCCGGATCCGGAACCACTCTCCGGAGCGCGTCGAGGTGGTGGCGTCGGTGGACGGCCGCGACGTGGTGGACGGCAAGCCCGCCTCGGTTGCGAAGCGCGGCTACCTCGTCGAGCCGTGGGCCGAGGTGACCATCGACGGCTTCCGCACCTCCGCGGCCACCGTGGCGGCGTTCCGGTTCAGCAGCGTGGAAACGTCCTACGCGGCCCGGATGGGCGACGCCCGCGATGTCGGCGTGATCGGCGTGGCCGTGTTCCCGGAGCTGCCGCGGCGCGTGGTCGTCCCGGGGCCGTACCCCGCGCCCTACGAGGAGGACGACTTCTTCGCCGGCGCACCCAGGTCGGAGTCCCCCGGCTCGCCGCCGAGCGCCGCCGCCGATTCGGCGTCCGGGCGGGCGGACGGAGCCAGGTTCGCCGAGAAGAGCCGCCGCCCGGGCCTCGGGACGGGGTTCGGCGAGGAGCACCGCTCCGACGCCGTCGAGGTCCCGTTCGAGCGCGCGAGCTCGGCGCCCGCCGCGCTGCTCACCGTGCGCTACGACGATCGCCGCGGGCTCGTCGCCCTGGGGATCGACGTCGACGGCCCGCGCCTGAGCGCCCGCGACCGGCGGCTCCGCGAGACCGCGCAGC
>JAEZXM010000097.1 GCA_023419875.1 Pseudomonadota bacterium
CGGCGGGGCCGGTCCGGAGCAGCCCGACGGCGCGGCGCCGCTCGCGGTGACGCTCGACTCGGGCGGGGCGGGGGCCGGGCGGCTGCGCTCGGGCGACCTCGCCGCGGCACGGGCGGCGTTCGAGGCGAGCCTCTCCGAGGACCCCGACAGGCTCGGCGCCCTGAACGACCTCGGGGCGGCCTACCTCCTCGAGGGACACCGCGAGGCGGCCCGCAGGCTCCTCGACGAGGTCGTGGCGCAGGGCAGCCCGCGGGAGCAGCAGGTGGCGCTCCTGAATCTCGCCGAGCTGTACGCGCTCGACGGGTATCTCGACGCGGCGCTCGCCTATGTCGTGACGGCGCGCTCGATCGACCCGGAGCGGCCGGAGCCGCACTACGCGCTGGCGCTCCTGCTCGACAACCGGGGTGAGCTCCCCTCCGCACGCGGCGCGTTGCGCTCGGCGCTCCAGCTGGACGAGGGCGGTGCGGCGCGCGCGGCCTTCGCTTACGCTTTTCCGGAGGAGCGAGCCCACCTCGAGGCGCTCGTCGCGGAGGAGATGGGTGATCGGGCGCTGGCCGAAGATCGGTGGCGGGAGCTCGCGGACGGGCGGTTCGTTCCGCTCGCCGAGGTGGCCGAGCGGCACCTCGCAGGCGAGTGAAGCGGCGGTGCAGGGGCGAAGCCCCGTATGACCAACGAGCTGGACAGACGCGAGCGGGAGATCCTCCGGGTCCTGGTGCAGGACTACATCCAGACCGGCGAGCCCGTCGCGAGCCAGCCCCTCCTCGCGCGTCACGACCTCGACGTCTCGCCGGCCACCGTCCGCAGCGTCATGGCCGACCTCGAGGCGCTCGGGTTCCTCGAGAAGCCGCACGCCTCGTCGGGCCGCATCCCGACGTCCCGCGGCTACCGCCTGTACGTGGACACCCTGCTCAAGATCCGCCCCCCGTCCCACCAGGACCGCGATCGGATCGAGCGGCTCGCCCAGGACGCGGCCGACGTGAACGCGCTGCTCGAGGGCACCGCCGATCTCCTCCACTCGCTCTCGCACCACGCGGGCGTGGTCACGACGCCGCGGCCCCGGGCCGATCCGGTCCGCCAGATCGAGTTCGTGCGGCTCCGCGAGAACCGGATCCTGGCGGTCTTCGTCTCCGCCGCCGGCCTCGTCACGAACAAGCTCGTGCAGCTCGAGTACGCGCTCGAGCCCTCGGAGCTGGAGCGGGCGGCGGCCTATCTCTCCGAAAAGCTCCAGTCGCTCGGCGCAGAGCAGGAGCTCCCCGCGCTCCGCGAGCGGATCCTGGAGGAGATGCGCGCCGACCAGAGCGCGCTCCACGATCTCCTGCAGAAGGCGCTCGTCCTCGCCGAGCAGACCTTCGCCGCCGCGCACGCGGAGAAGGTGCTCGTGGACGGCGAGGAGAGCTTCCTCGACGCGCCGGAGTTCACCGACGTCCGCAAGGCCCGGGCGCTCCTGCGCGCGTTCGCGGAGAAGGACCGGATCCTGCGCGTTCTCGACCGCGTGCTCACGTCCGAGGAGGTCCAGATCTTCATCGGCGCGGAGAGCGAGTTCGCGGCCGTGCCCGACGTGTCCGTGGTGGCGGCGCCGTACGGCCGGGGGGATCGGGTGCTCGGTACCCTGGCGGTGGTAGGTCCGACGCGGATGAACTACGCGCGGGTGATCCCGCTCGTCGACCTCACCGCGCGCCAGATCTCTCGCGCGCTGGCGGCCCTCGGCGAGTAGCCTCGGCTTGTTCGGCTCTTCGCCCGTGTGCGATGATGGCTCGGGCGCTCGACCGACCCTCCCACCCGAAGACCGCCACCGTTTCGAGCTCACATGGCCGACAGCCCGACGAAGGGTTCCTTCCACGCGGACATCCCCGCCGACGCCGTCGAGGAGGCGCTGCGTTCCGTCGAGCGCGTCCAGGGAACGGACGCGCCCGAGGAGGGCGCGGAGGTGAAGGTCGAGGCGCCGGCCGACGGGGAGAGCGAGAGGGAGAAGAGCCTCGCCGCGCAGCTCGAGCTCTCGCAGCAGAAGGCACGCGAGACGATGGACCGGCTCAAGGACGCCCATGACCGCCACCTCCGCGCGGCGGCCGAGCTCGAGAACTACCGCAAGCGGGCGCAGAAGGAGCGCGACGAGGTCCAGAAGTTCGGGAACGAGAAGCTCCTCAAGGACCTCTTCCCGGTGGTGGACGGCCTCGACCGCGCGCTCGCCGCGGTGAGCGACGTCCAGAAGGCGCGCGACCGGCAGGTGGAGGGCGAACGCCGGAAGGCGGACGAGCTGCTCGCCGAGGGAGTGGCGCTCGTCCGTGCGAACCTCGAGGCCGCGCTCGCCAAGCACGGGGTGACGGTCTTCAGCGCCCTCGGGCAGCCGTTCGATCCCGCCCGGCACGAGGCGCTGCTTCAGGTATCGACCGCGGACGCGCCGCCCGGCACCGTGGTCCTCGAGCACGCGCGCGGCTTCCTCCTCCACGATCGGCTCGCGCGGCCTGCGATGGTCGGCGTGGCCAAGCCTCCCGCGCCCGGCCAGGAGGAGGCGGGCTCTGCCCGCCGACAGGGCGAGGGCGAAGCCCGAGCAATCGGGGAGGAACCCGGCGGGACCCAGGGGTCCGACGGGGGGACGAAATGAGCAAGGTCATCGGCATCGATCTCGGGACGACCAACAGCTGCGTCTCGGTGATGGAGGGCGGCGAGTCCGTCGTCATCCCGAACAGCGAGGGGTCTCGCACCACGCCCTCGATGGTGGCGTTCACCGACTCGGGGGAGCGCCTCGTCGGGCAGATCGCCAAACGGCAGGCGATCACCAACCCCGAGTCCACGATCTACGTGGTGAAGCGGCTCATCGGCCGCAAGTACGAGGATCCCGAGGTGCGGAGGTCCGCCGGGCTCGTCCCGTACCGGATCGTCGCCGCCGACAACGGCGACGCCTGGGTGGAGACCGGCGGCCGCCGGTACTCGCCCGCCGAGCTCTCGGCGATGATCCTCGGCAAGATGAAGCAGACCGCCGAGGACTACCACGGCGAGCCGGTCACGGAGGCGATCGTCACCTGCCCGGCCTACTTCAACGACGCCCAGCGCCAGGCCACGAAGGACGCCGGGCGCATCGCCGGCCTCGACGTCCTGCGCATCATCAACGAGCCCACCGCCGCGGCGCTCGCGTACGGCATCGACAAGCAGAAGGCGGGCGCGTCGGAGAAGGTGGCGGTCTACGACCTCGGCGGCGGCACCTTCGACATCACGATCCTGGAGCTCAACCAGGGCGTGTTCGAGGTGAAGGCCACGAACGGCGACACCTTCCTCGGCGGCGAGGACTTCGACCAGCGGCTCATCGACTGGCTGGCGAAGCGGTTCCAGGAGCAGACCGGGATCGATCTCAAGCGCGACCGGATGGCGCTGCAGCGCCTCAAGGAGGCCGCCGAGCGGGCGAAGCACGAGCTCTCCAGCGCCGGCGAGACGGAGGTGAACCTCCCGTTCATCACCGCCGACGCGGGCGGCCCGAAGCACCTCGCCGAGTCCATCGACCGGGCGACGCTCGAGGAGCTCTGCGGCGACCTCATCGAGAAGACCATCGCCCCCTGCAAGATCGCCCTCAAGGACGCCGGCGTCACCGCCCAGCAACTCGACACCGTCATCCTCGTCGGCGGCATGACCCGCATGCCCAAGGTGCAGGAGGTGGTGAAGCGGTTCTTCGGGAGGGAGCCGCACAAGGGCGTGAACCCGGACGAGGTGGTGGCCGTGGGCGCCGCCATCCAGGGTGGCGTCCTCAAGGGCGAGGTGAAGAACGTCCTCCTCCTCGACGTGACCCCGCTGTCGCTCGGCGTCGAGACCGCGGGCGGCGTCTTCACCAAGATCCTCGAGAAGAACACGACCGTGCCCTGCAAGAAGTCGCAGGTCTTCTCCACCGCGGTGGACAACCAGCCCCTCGTCTCGGTCCACGTCCTCCAGGGCGAACGCGAGATGGCCGCCGACAACAAGACGCTCGGCCGGTTCGAGCTCGTCGGCATCCCGCCCGCGCCCCGCGGCGTCCCGCAGATCGAGGTCACCTTCGACATCGACGCGAACGGCATCGTCCACGTGTCGGCGAAGGATCTCGGCACCGGCAAGGTGCAGCAGATCCGGATCACCGCCTCGTCCGGCCTCTCCGAGGACGAGATCCAGCGGATGGTGAAGGACGCCGAGGCCCACAAGACGGACGACAAGGCGAAGAAGGAGCTCGCGGACCTCAAGAACAATGCCGAAGGGCTCGTCTACACCACCGAGAAGAGCCTCGAGGAGTACTCCTCCGCCCTGAAGCCGGAGGACCTCGCCGAGATCCGCGCCGACCTCGACGCCCTGAAGGCCGTCCTCTCCGGGGTCGACACCACCGCGATCAAGGAAGCGCTCACCCGGCTGGAGGGGTCGGCGTACCGGATCGCGGACGCGATCTACGCCCAGCAGGGCGGAGGGTAGCCCTTCGACAGGCTCAGGGTGAACGGGGGCGGCGTCTGCTCAGCGGATTTGCCAGGCTCGCCCCGTGCGTTATCTTGCGGGCGCCGGCGGGCGGCTCTTCGCTCAATCCCTCGGATAGACGGTGGAAAAGCGCGATTACTACGAGGTGCTGGGCGTTTCTCGCGACGCGGACGATCAGGCCCTCAAGACGGCCTATCGCAAGCTCGCGCACCAGTACCACCCCGACAAGAACCAGGGCTCGAAGGACGCCGAGGAGCGGTTCAAGGAGGCCTCCGAGGCCTACCAGGTCCTCTCCGATCCCGAGAAGCGGGCGCGCTACGACCGCTTCGGCCACGTGAACGGCGGGGGGTTCGGGGCGGAAGGGTTCCCCTTCGGCGCGGGCAACATCAACGACATCTTCGGCGACATCTTCGGCGAGATGTTCGGCGGCGGGCGGGGCAGGGCGAGGGCCCGCACGCGCGGCGGGGATCTCCGGGTTCACGTGGAGATCGGCTTCGAGGAGGCCGCCTTCGGCACCACCGCCAAGGTCTCGATCCCGCGCACGAAGTCCTGCGAGACCTGCCGCGGCAGCGGCGCCAAGCCGGGCACCGGCCCGCGCACCTGCCCGACCTGCGGCGGGACCGGCGAGATCCGGCTCACCCAGGGGTTCTTCTCGATCGCGCGGACCTGCAACCACTGCGGCGGCTCCGGCCGCGTCATCGTCGACCGCTGTGCGACCTGCCAGGGCGCGGGCGCGGTGCGCGAGCAGGCCAACGTCGAGGTGAAGATCCCGCCCGGCGTGGACACGGGCACGCGCGTCCGGCTCACCGGCGAGGGCGAGGCCGCCCCGGCCGGCGGCGGATCGCCCGGCGACCTCTACGTGGTGATCCAGGTCCGCGACCACCCCATCTTCAAGCGCGAGGAGACGGAGATCCTCTGCGAGGTCCCGCTCTCCATCGCCCAGGCCGCGCTCGGCGCCACCATCGACGTGCCCACCCTGGACGGGCCGGCGAAGCTCAAGATCCCCGCCGGCACGCAGACCGGGAAGGTGTTCCAGATGAAGGGGAAGGGCGTGCCCTCCCTCCAGGGCGGAGGCCGCGGCGACCAGCACGTGCGCGTCTTCGTGGAGACGCCGACCCACCTCTCCCGGGAGCAGAAGGAACTCCTCGAGCGGTTCGCCGCGCTCTCCGGCGCCGAGACCAATCCCCGGGCGCGCACGTTCTGGGAAAAGGTGACGGACCTCCTCCAGAAGTGACCCGGGGGAGGACCCACGGGAATCGCCTTTCACCGCCCGCGTTTCCGCTGTAGATCGGGAGCGCCCATGCACAGCGCCGGCCGGAAGGTCTTCGTTCTCTGCCTCGTCTTCGGGCTCGCCGCCTGCCCGAACCGGGCGATCATCGTGAACGGGCAGGAGATGTCGCCCGAGCAGGCCGAGGAGCAGGGTCGCGCCGAGCTGGAGCGGGTTCGCGCCGAGGCACGGGCCCTCCCCGCCGAGCAGGCGGCCGAGCGGCTCGCCGCGTTCGCCGCCAAGTACCGCGG
>JAEZXM010000154.1 GCA_023419875.1 Pseudomonadota bacterium
CCGGGGCCGCGGGGGGGGGGCCCCGGGGGGCGGGGCGGGGGGGGCGGGGCGGCATGCCCCGTGGAGTGACCGCGGGCGGCGGGAGGTACCAATGTACGAGGCGCGCGTGCAGGACGAGGTGGTCATCATCAAGTGCCAGGGGGAGCTCACCCGCGAGGAGCTGGCCCAGGTGGCGGCGCTCGCCCGCAAGGAGCGGGCGGAGGCGCGGCTCGTGGTCGTGGATCTGAAGCACGTCACGCACCTGCACTACGCGGGCGCGGCGCTGCTCCGGGCGATCCCCGGGCTCCGCGCCGCGGGGGCGAACCGGTACGTGCGCGACCTCGTGTTCGCGGGCGGCGCGGCGGGTCACGTGGAGCTGTACGGCGACGTCGAGGAGGCGGTCCGGGCGGCGTGAGCGAGGAGTTCTTCCATGAGCCGGTGCTCGCCAGAGAGGTCGTGGAGGTCCTGCGCCCGGCGCCGGGGAAGCTCTTCCTCGACGGCACGCTCGGCGGCGGCGGGCACTCGGGCCTCTTGCTCGGGGAGGGCGCGCGCGTGATCGCGCTCGACAAGGACCCGCGCGCCCTGGCGGCGGCGACCGCGCGGCTGGCCCGCTTCGGCGAGGCCTTCCGGGCGGTGCGCTCCGACTTCCGCGACGCCGGCGCGGTCCTCTCCGCCCTCGGCATCGCCGAGGTGGACGGCGCGCTCGTGGACCTCGGCGTCTCCTCGCCCCAGCTCGACGACGCCGCGCGCGGCTTCTCGTTCTCGAAGCCCGGCCCGCTCGACATGCGCATGGGCGAGGAGGGCGAGACGCTCGCCGGGCTCCTCCGCCGTATCGACGTGCGCGAGCTCGAGCGCATCCTGCGCGAGTACGGCGAGGAGCCCTTCGCCCGGCCGGTGGCCCGGGCGATCAAGGCAACGGTGGACGCGGACGCGCCGCTCGACACGGCCCGCCTCGCCGAGGTGGTCGCCGGCGCCATCCCGCGGCGCGCCTGGCCGAAGCGGATCCACCCGGCGACGCGCACCTTCCAGGCGCTCCGGATCGCCGTGAACGACGAGCTGGGCGCGCTCGCCGCCTGGCTCGACGGCCTCCCCGCGCTCCTCGGGGCGGGCGGACGGGCCGCGGCCATCGCCTTCCACTCGCTCGAGGACCGGATGGTGAAGGAGCGCTTCCGCGCGCTGACGCAGGCCTGCACCTGCCCGCCGGACCTCCCGGTCTGCGCCTGCGGCGCTCGGGCCCGGTTCACCCCGGTGACGCGCAAGGCGATCCAGGCCACCGACGAAGAGGTGGCGCGGAATCCTCGCGCCCGCAGCGCACGCCTCCGCGCCGTGGAGAAGCTGCCATGACCCCCCGTCGATACAGCGCGCCCCGTCCCGGGGCCCACCTCGGCCCGGCCGGCCTCAAGATCGCGCTCGCCGCCGCGCTCGTCGCAGCGCTCGGGGTCTTCCACGTCTGGTCGCGCACGCGCGTCCTCGAGGCGGGGTACCAGCTCTCCGCCCTCCAGGAGGAGCACGCGCGCCTCGTGGCCGCGCAGGATCAGCTCCGGCTCGAGGTCTCGATGCTCACCTCGTTCCGCGCGCTCGATCAGGCGGCGCGCGGGAAGCTCGCAGGACTGGGTTTGGCACCGCCGGACCGGGGTGCGGTGTGGGCGGCAGGCCCGGACCGTGCCATCGCAGGTCCGAGCCAGGCGGGCGGGAACGGGGATGGTCACCGTCCCCGGCCGGCGGGGCCAATTCTCGCGAGCGCCGGGGCGAACGGAGAGCGCTGAGCGTGCGCGCCGAGGGACACGACTGGACGGCGCGCTGGGTCGGGGTCCGGATCGGAATGCTCGGGGCGCTGCTCGCCGCCGGCCTGGGCGCCGTCGCGGTCCGCGCGTTCCACCTCCAGGTGGTGCGCGGCGGTCCCGAGCCGGAGGGCTTCCTCTCCGAGCTCAAGCTCCGCCCGCGGCGCGGCGAGATCACCGACCGGAACGGGAACCCGCTCGCGGCCAGCGCCGACGCGCAGTCGGTCTACGCCGACCCCGAGCTGCTCTACTCCGGCAGCCGGAAGCGCGACGACCCCCTGGACGCGAGGACCGAGGCACGGCTCCGGCGCGAGGGCGACGCCCGGCTCCGGCACGCGGCCCGCCTCCTCGGGGTCGATCCCGCGCCGCTCCTCCGCCGCGCGGCCCGCGGCGGCCGCTTCCTCTGGGTCGCGCGGCGCATCCTCCCCGACCGCGAGCGCGCGCTTCGCGACTGGCTCGCCCGCGAGAAGCCGAGGGGCATCGCCCTCGTCGCCGAGCCGCGCCGTTATTACCCGAAGCTCGAGCTCGCGAGCCGGGTGCTCGGCATGGTGGGCGACGACGGGATCGGCATCGAGGGGATCGAGCTCAGCCAGGATCACCGCCTCCAGGGCTTCGCCGTCGAGGTCCGCGCCCTCCGGGATGGCGCGGGCAACCTCGTGTACGAGGAGCCGCCGGTGCCCGGGAAGGAGCGGCAGGGCGACCGGGTCGTGCTCACGATCGACCAGGGCATCCAGGCCACGGCCGAGCGCGCGCTGGCACGCGCCGTCGTCTCCTCCCGCGCGCTCTCCGGGACGGCCGTCGTCCTCGACCCGCGGACCGGCGAGGTGCTCGCCATGGCGAGCTGGCCGGCCCCGAACCCGAACGCGCCCCGCACCGCCGAGCAGCTCCGGAACCGGCCGGTCACCGACGCCCACGAGCCCGGCTCCACGGTGAAGGCCTTCTCCATCGCCGCCGCCCTCGACGCGGGCGTGTTCCGCCCGCTCGACGCGGTGGACTGCGGAAACGGGACGCTTCGCATCGGAGCCCACGTGATCCGCGATCACGCCGACCTCGGCTGGGCCGGGGGCTCGCGGGTCATCGCCCAGAGCTCCAACGTGGGCGCGGCGCGGATCGCCGCCAAGCTCGGCCGCGAGGGGCTGCGCGACGGTCTCCGCGCGTTCGGCTTCGGGGAGAAGACGGGGATCGAGCTCCCGGGCGAGGGCCGCGGGCAGCTCCTCGTGGCCGACTCCGCCGTGGGGCTCGCGACCCAGGGCTTCGGCCAGGGACCGATCACCGCCACCGGGCTTCAGATCACGAACGCGATGGCGGCCATCGCCAACGGCGGCGTCCGGCTCCGGCCGCGGATCGTCCGGCAGGTGGTGGACGCGGCCACGGGCGAGGTCGTCGAGCAGGGCGCGCCCGAGGTGCTCGGCCGGGCGGTCTCGGCCGAGAGCGCGGCGATCATGGCCCGGTGGCTGGTGGGCGTCATCGAGGATCCTAAGGGGACCGGCCGGCGCGCGGCGCTCGACGGCTGGCGCGCCGCCGGCAAGACCGGCACCGCGCAGAAGGTCGATCGCGTCGCCGGAGGCTACGCCGCCGACCGGCACTTCAGCTCGTTCGTCGGCTTCGCTCCGTACGAGGGCCCGCGCGTCGTCATCGGCGTCTTCCTCGACGAGCCGCGGGGCGAGTACCACGGCGGCGAGGTGGCGGCGCCGGTGTTCAAGGAGATCGCCGAGTACGCGCTGAGGGTGCTCGACGTGCGGCCGGCCCCGCAGCTCGCCGCGGCCGCACCGCCGCCGGAGCCCACGCCCGAGCCGCGGCATCCGGAGGATCCATCCGGTCCCGCGGCCGTGGAATGGTCCGGCGGAACGGTTCGCGCGGGCCGCGTCGCCGTCCCGCCGCTCGCGGGTCTGCCGGCCCGGACGGCCATCCGCGCGCTGGAGTCGCTGGGCCTCGGGGCCGAGCTGCGCGGGAGCGGCCGCGTCATCGAGCAGAGCCCTCCCCCCGGCCGGGCAGTGGAGCGCGGGACCAGGGTGCGGATGAGGCTCGCGCCTGCCGGCTGACGTAAGATGCGTCGGTCCGTGTTCGAGCCCGCGCACGCCCGTGTCGAAACGCACACCGCCGCGCGCAACCCCGCATGCGGCCGCGTGAATCGGCCTGGAACGACCCTGGCATGGTAAGCCTGCCTGAGCGTAGCGGTCGCCGCAGGCGGACCGCGGAGTCGAAGGACCTCCCGTGACCCCGATGAAGCTCTCCAC
>JAEZXM010000161.1 GCA_023419875.1 Pseudomonadota bacterium
GGTGCTGCGCGTGACCGTCGACGAGCTCGGCCCGGTGGCCGAGGCCCGGGCGGCGCTGCCGTCACCAGCCCTCGGGCACGGCGAGGTGGTGGCGGAGATCGACCGCTGCCTCGCCGGTGGGTCGCTCGCCCTGACCGGGAACTACTTCGCGGGGCTCGCGATCGAGGACTGCGTGGGCCGATCGGTCGAGGAGTGGGGGCGGGTGGCGCGGGGCGGTTGATCGGCCGGTGCGACGCCTGGTTCAGCCGGCCGCGGGCTCGACCGAGATCCCGGCGCGCTCGAGCTGCGCGGCGAGGTCGGGCTTCGCCAGCGACTTCGCGAGCGCCTCGTGAGGCTCGACGAGCTTCCGCTTCACGAGGTCGAGGAGGGCGTCGTTCAGGGTGGCCATGCCCTGGGCGCGGCCCGTCTGCATCATCGAGGGGATCTGGAAGGTCTTCCCCTCGCGGATCAGGTTCGCGACGCCGCTCGTCACGAGGAGGATCTCCAGCGCCGGCACGCGCCCGCCGCCGATCTTCTTGCAGAGGGTCTGGGCGATGACCGCCCGGAGCGACTCCGAGAGCATGGTCCGGATCTGCGCCTGCCGGTCGGCGGGGAACTGGTCGATGATCCGGTCCACGGTGGAGGGGGCGGTGTTGGTGTGGAGCGTCCCGAACACCAGGTGTCCGGTCTCGGCGGTCTCGATGGCGATGGCGATCGTCTCGAGATCGCGCAGCTCGCCCACGAGCACGATGTCGGGGTCCTCGCGCAGGGCCGCCCGCAGCGCGCTCTTGAACGAGTCCGTGTGCACCCCGATCTCGCGCTGGTTCACGAGGCACTTCTTGTTGGGGTGCACGAACTCGATGGGGTCCTCGACCGTCACGATGTGGTCCGCCCGGGTGCGGTTGACCACGTCGATGAGCGCCGCGAGCGTCGTGGACTTGCCCGAACCGGTCGGCCCGGTGACGAGCACCAAGCCCTTGGGCAGCTTGCAGAGGTCGAGGAGGCACTGCGGCAGGCCCATCGCCTCGGCGGTGAGGATCTCGGTGGGGATGCGCCGGAGCACGGCGCCGATCCCCTTGCGGTCGGCGAAGATGTTCACGCGGAAGCGCGAGGCGGCGGTCTCGTGGGCGAAGTCGGTGTCCTTGCGAGAGTGCCACTCCTCGCGGTTCTTCTCCGGGGCGATCGACCAGAGCAGCTCCTTGAGGCGCTCGTGCGTGATGGGCCCGTACTCCGCGTCGGCCTCCATGTCGCCGTCGATCCGGAAGTTGGGCGGGCAGTCGGAGGACAGGTGGAGGTCCGACGCCCGGCGCTCGACGAGGGCCACGAGGAGCGCGTCCATGGCCGGGCGCGGCTCGGCGGGGCGTGCGATGGGTGTGCGCGACGGCGGCTCCGGGGGGACCTCGGCCGCGGGCGCCGGGGGTGCCGGCGGCGTGGGGGGCGGTGTCGGGCGGGCGGGGAACGGTTTCGGGGTCGGTTTCGCGGTGGGTTTCGGGGTCAACCGGGGAACCGTCGGCCCGACCTCGGTCCCACCCGCCGTCGCCGGGATGGAAGGCCGCGAGATGCGCACCTGTACCGCGGGACCATTCACCAGCAGGCGAACGTCGACCGCACCCGGCGAGGCGCGGTAGCGGAACGCGACCGGACGCGGGAAGCCGACCCGCTCGTCGGCGGGCAGGACCTCGGCGACGGCGTTCACGATCTGGGCGGTGGTGAGCGGTTGCCGGATGAGCGGGACCGGACCGCCCGGCGTCTCGAGCGAGACGCCCGCCCCGGTCGACAGGAGGAGCTCGTCGCCGCCGTCGGTGAACAGTCGCTCGATGAGGAGGTCGAGGCGGGCCATGGTCACCGCCCGAGGAGGGCCACGCGGGCGACGTGGCGCTTGTTGACGAGGGTGACGGCGTCCTGCTCGACGAGCCGGAGGAACGGGGTGGGCTCGTTGAGGAGGTCGACGAGACGCGCGTGGGCCGCCGGCCGGACGTACGACACGAACCCGCGGAGCACGGCCCCGTCCACGAGCAGCAGCTCCACCTCGTGCTCGGTGGGGATGACGTGGAGCTCCTCCGGCTGGACCTCGCGCGCCACCCGGACGGCGCAGAGCGCGGACCGGTTCAGGAAGGTCATCTGGCCGGTCGCTTCCTCGAGGGCGGGCAAGAACTCGCCGCCTCCATTGAGCAGGTCGAGCGGACGCTCCGGGCCTTCGTGGTCGGGCGCCGCTTCGGCCAGGAACAGGACGATCGGACGGACCGCGCCTCCCGGCAGGAGGACCTCGGCGGAAACGCGGCGCTTGGGAACCCGGAGCTCTTCCATTGCTCCCCGTGAATGCGAGCCACGTGCCGCTTCCGCACCACGGGAGGACGGCCGCTCCGCCGCGGGCCGAGAAACCCAGGGTGCCGCTCGCCCCGGTGAGGGTGCCCGCGAGCTTCCGCCCGGCCGGCCCCGAATGCCCAGCTTTCCGCCGGACACCGCGTGCGCCTTCGCGCATCGGGGGGACCAGGAGGAAACGCATGATGCGATCCATCGGTCGCGTGGGCTGGATGCTCGTGGCGTCGTCGTTGTGGCTGGGGGCGTGCGATGACGGGGACTCGGACGGGAACGGGGGCCCGGCAGGAGGCACGAACGCGCGGATGTGGGTGGTTCCGGACGCCGCCACCGCGCTCCCCGCGGAGGACCAGACGGCCTTCCAGGACGGCAGGCTCTACTACAACGCGCACACCGAGGCGAACCAGACCGGGGAGATCCGGGGCCAGCTCGACATGAGCGGCACCCTCCGCTTCGCCCAGATGAACGGGGCGCAGGAGGCGCCCAACCCCGTGACCACGGAGGCGGTGGGGGCGGGCGTGCTCTCGGTGGACGAGGCGACGGGGGAGGTTCGCGGCTTCTTCGTCACGCGCGGGCTCACGAACGTCACCATGGCGCACGTGCACATGGAGGCGCGCGGCGTGGCCGGTCCGGTGATCGTCCCGATGGTGGGCGGGCCGGACACGTGGGTCGTCCCGGATGACGCCGCGCCGCTCACCGCCGAGCAGATCGCCGCCTTCCTCGCGGGCGGGCTCTACTTCAACGCGCACACCGACGCGAACCCGACCGGAGAGATCCGCGGGCAGCTCGACCGGATGGGGACCCCGCGCCTCGCGTCGCTCGACGGCGCGCAGGAGGCCCCTGCCGCGATCACGACCGACGCATTTGGCGCCGGGCTCCTGGCGGTGGACGACGCCACCGGGCAGGTGAGCGGGTTCCTCGTCACCTCCGGGCTCGAGACGACGGTCGCCCACGTTCACCAGGCGGCGCGGGGCACGCCCGGCCCCGTGGTGATCAACCTGGCCGGCGCGGAGAGCCTCTGGGTGGTCCCGGACGACGCCGCGCCCGTTTCCGAGGAGCTCCGCGTCGCGTTCACGGACGGGAACCTCTTCTACAACGCCCACTCGGACGCGAACCCGACCGGCGAGATCCGCGGCCAGCTCGACGTCCCGGGGGCGGTGCGGGTCACCGCGCTCGACGGCGCGCAGGAAGCGCCGGCGGCGGTCACGACCGAGGCGTTCGGAGCCGGCATCCTCTCGGTGGAGGAGGGCACCGGCCGCGCGCGGGGCTTCATCCTCACCCACGGCCTCGAGGATCCCACGGTGGCGCACGTCCACCGCGAGGCCCGCGGCACCGCGGGAGGCGTCATCCTGCCGCTCGCGCCGTGAGCGGGCGCGCCCGCCGGCGCCCGGTGTCGAGGCCGATCGGCAGCAGCACGGGCGCCGCGGGGGCGCGGCCGTGCGCGGGTGGTGACCCTGGCCGCTCGCGCACCAACGGCCGAGATTCAACCAGGCGCGGCGAGGTTCGCCGCCGCGGCCGGGCCATCTCCGCCGCGGGCTCCAGGGGGTACGCACATGATCGAGGGTTCCGCCCAGGGGTCCGGCCGCTCGCTGCGGTACGGCATGGTGGGCGGCGGCCCGGGCGCCTTCATCGGTGACGTCCACCGGAAGGCCATCGCGCTCGACGGGAGCGCCTCCCTCACGGCGGGGTGCTTCTCACGGTCTTTCGAGGGGACCCTCGCCATCGGCCGCGCGCTCGGCCTCCCGGACGATCGGCTGTATCGGTCCTTCGACGAGATGGCCGAGGCGGAGTCGAGGCGAAAGGACCGCATCGACTTCGCGGTGATCGTCACCCCGAACGCGTCCCACCACGCGGCCGCCAGGGCCTTCCTCACCCGCGGTATCCACGTGGTCTGCGACAAACCGCTGGTGTTCGAGGTGAAGGAGGCGGAGGAGCTGCGAGGGCTCGCACGGCAGAAGGACCTGCTCTTCTGCGTCACGTACACGTACACCGGGTACCCCGTGGTGAAGCACGCACGCGAGCTGGTCCGCCGCGGCGAGCTGGGGCCGGTCCGGTTCGTGAACGCGGAGTACCCGCAGGAGTGGCTCGCGACGCTCGTCGAGAAGGAGGGGCAGAAGCAGGCCTCGTGGCGGGCCGACCCGGCCCAGAGCGGCAAGTCGAACTGCGTCGGCGACATCGGCAGCCACGTCGAGAACCTGGTCCGCTACGTCACCGGCCT